>JBAXOC010000065.1:0-7434 GCA_037133455.1 Comamonadaceae bacterium
GTGTAAGCAGGTTTATCGAAAGCCGCTTTACGCGAGCTGTCAAGCAAGCCCGAGTCACTGGGCGCGGCAGCATTAGGGTGCAAGGCCTGCAAGGGATTAATCAAAATACAGGCGATGTCATTGCGGTTTCTCAAAACTCGCAAAGTCCCCTCCCCCATTTCCGACAAGGTGAAGGTATCGCGTGCCGCCATGGGGTTGCCAATCCCGGGCTGAACGTCGCCCCACCAGCCGTGGTAGGAGCCGCAGAACCGCACTATTTTGTTGCGGCCGCTGTGGTACCTCGCCAAGCGAACCGCCTGCATCACGGCTTCGGTTCCGGACATGTGAAAGGACACTTCTTCCAAGCCGGAAATACGCTTCAAACGCTCGACATTGTCAAACATCACGGGGTGGTAAGAGCCCAAGACCGGTCCCAAATCACGCGCCACATCGGCGCCTTGGTCCATACACGATTTGTAAAAATCATTACCCAAGAGATTGACACCGTAAGAGCCCGTCAAATCATAAAAAATATTTCCATCAAGATCGGTGACCGTGACGCCATGGGTCGACTGCACAAAGGATGCAATTTTCAAACCTTGGGCGGCCAGCTTCTTGAATTGAAAAGGCACGCGGTACGCACTGACAAACTGCAAATCCGACAGCGACCCCAACACTTCGCTGGTAGAGCGCAGGCTTTTTTCAAACCGCGTCTGAAACTGCAAGACCATGCGGGCAATCGCTTGCTCTCGCAATGTGACAATGTCTTGAGGGGCGTTGTCAACCCGAAGGGCTTGGGCTTCATCATAGAAATACGTAGGCAGCAAAGCTGCAATACGGCGGGCGGTGCGAGGGTGGCCGGCCAAAGAGCGGTGTTTGGCCAAGGAAAGCTCAGCTCGCGCCTTGGCTTTGTTCAAGGCCCACAAACCTGCTCCACCGCCTACGCCGTATAAAGCCAAAGCACTGAGTGTCATTGTTTCGTTCACAGTAATAAACTTTCAAAAATCAATTAATTAAGGAATGGGTGACATGGGAATTCGAAAAAAACTGCATGCGGTATTGGGTCAAGAAGACCTTAATTTTTTGCTGACGAACCGTATTCCGCGCCAACTGCTGACGCGGTTCGTGGGTTGGTTTAGCAAAATTGAAATTCCGTGGGTTCGCGATGGCTCGATTGCAGCCTGGAAGTACTTTTCTGATTTGGATCTCAGCGAAGCCAAGAAGGACCGCTTTAGCAGCATGCATGACTGCTTTACCCGGGAACTCAAACCCGGCTTGCGCCCCATCGATTTGGATCCTAGCACCATGGCCAGTCCGGTTGACGCCATTGTGGGCGCCCACGGCCCGATTGAAGGCACAGGGGTGTTTCAAGTCAAAGGCTTTCCGTACCGATTGGAAGAATTGTTGGGAAGCGAAGAATCGCTGGAGGCGTGGCGCGATGGATACTTTGTTACCTTGCGCTTGACCTCGAGCATGTACCACCGCTTTCATTCGCCCTTTGATTGCGCAGTAGAAAAAGTGCGCTATTTTTCGGGTGATACCTGGAACGTCAACCCCATTGCACTCAAGCGGGTAGAAAAGTTGTTTTGTAAAAACGAACGCGCCATGATTCGAACCCGGGTGACGACTCCCGGCCCGTGCGTAAACCAAGTGATTGCCTTGGTTCCGGTGGCTGCTGTGTTGGTGGCGAGTATTCGATTGCATTTTTTGGATGTTTTGTTTCACCTGAAGTACCGTGGCCCAGAGGTGGTGGAATGCAACGCCGCCTTCGCAAAAGGCGAAGAAATGGGTTGGTTCCAGCACGGCTCCACCGTGATCGTATTGGCCGGCAAAGGATTCACCTTGGATACCGGGTTGCAAACGAATAGCCGCATCCGCATGGGCGAAGCCCTTATGCGCTGGCAGACGTAATGGGCTGAGGCCGTGGCAGCGCACTTGCGGTAAATAGACCCACGCCTTGCCGGTCAATGACCGAGCGCAAGGTCGCAATAAAGACATCGTGGATCTTTTCCCAATCCATATCGGCCACACTGCGAGGCGCAGCGTTGCGTATGCGAGTGCGGTCCGCGCTTTGCTTGGCCATTGCGACGGTTGCGCCAATGAAATTCAAGTCTTGGTCCATGGCAACCAAGGAGCCGTCAATGCCGTTGGTGATCAACTCTTTGGCAGAGGCTGTGTCATACGCTACCACCGCCAAGCCGCTGGCAAGCGCTTCTGGAACCACATTGCCGAAGGTTTCAGTCACGCTAGGAAAGGGAAATATGTCCGCAGAGGCATAGTGGGCAGCGAGATCTGCGCCTTTTTGAACTCCGGCGAAGACTGCTTGAGGGCAAGACTCTTCCAGTTGTTTGCGCAGTGGTCCGTCGCCTACAAAAACTAACTTTGCGGATGGGTTCTCAACCAAACAGGCCCGGTAAGCCGAAATAAGAAGCCCGATATTTTTTTCTTTGGCCAAGCGACCCACATGAAGAAACACCAGCGTATCGTCGGTAACCCCCCACTTCGCTCGCAAGGCCGCATTGCGATTGGATGGACTGAATTGTTTAAGTTCGACGCCGCGCGAAAGCAAAGTCACGTTTTGGTAACCGCGAGAGCGCAGGTCATTGGCAAGCGCGTAGGTGGGCACCATCGTTGCCATGGTTTGGTTATGCAATTTGCGAAGGTAGCCTTCGATCGACCGCTTGATCAAACCCATCCCATAGTGTTGTGAGTAACTATGAAAGTTGGTGTGAAACGAACTTGTCACGGGAATTTTGAGTTTGCGGGCTGCAGCCACGGCAGACCAACCCAAGGGACCTTCGGTCGCAACGTGAACCACGTCGGGTCGATTTTCGGCCCAGAGTTTGATCATGCGGCTTTTAGCGGGCAGCCCAAAACGCAGATCACCGTAGGCGGGCAAGGGCATTCCTTTGGCAAACACCTGCTCCAACCCATCGCGACTGGAAACATTTTCTTGCGGCTGGCGCGGGCGCACGAGTTGAACCGCATGGCCTTTGGACAAAAGACCTTCAACAATTTTGCCCAAGGTCATGGCCACACCATTGACTTCAGGGGGGTAAGTTTCTGTGACAACAGCAACGCGCAAGTTCATTGGAACCGCAGTCAACGACTCAAAGAGGATTTCGTCAGTATTTTTCACATGTCTAAGATAAATAGGAATGATGTGTTTTTGATGACTTTTTTGTGAATTTTTAGTGACTTAACCTATCGGTGCGCGCAAGACTTGTCTATTGCGCCACCCAATCAGCAGCATGGAGAGACTCACCAACACTCCAAAGCCAGAAATCAACACCCCGAGTGGCAACTCCAAAGCGGTCACGAGCGAATACATACACAAAACCACGAGCATCCCGGCGTTTTCATTAAAGCCTTGAACGGCAATAGAACGACCTGCGGTGAGCAAAGTAGCGCCGCGGTGCTGTAACAGCGCATTCATGGGAACCACAAAAAATCCGGCCATAGCACCCACAACAATCAGTAAGCACACCGCCTGCACCACCGAACTCACCAACAGCAACAGCGGAATCGACAGCCCCAACAGAACACCTAGCGGCAACAACTTCGGAGTGCGCTCAAGAGACACCATGCGACTCGCAAGCGCAGCGCCAGCAATCACGCCCACGGCCGTGACCCCTTGAAGATAGGCTGCTTGGTTCAGAGGCAAATGCAACGCCTCTTGGGCCCAGCGCAGCACAATCAGCTGCAAGGTGGCACCCACGCCCCACAGCAAAGTCGTGACCGACATCGATAAGCCGCCTAAGGTATCGCGCCAAAGCAGTGCGTTTTCTTTCACGAAGCGCTGTACCAGCTCCCAAGGGTGAAAGGAGTGCTGCGCATAACGAGCGCCGTTATCAAGTATGCACAGGCTCAAAACCACAGCGGCCACGTTGAGCGCAATCAGCGCCAACATGCTTAGCAGGTACGCACTTTCCGTCACAGGTAAAACAGTAACCCACGCCGGAGCGATCCAAGCGCTGGCCCAAGGGCTGACCAATGCCCCTCCAACCACGGTACCCAAAATAACAGCACACACCGTAGCGCCTTCAAAAAATCCATTGGCTTTCACCAAATCCTTCGCTGGAAGAAGTTCCGTGATCAGGCCGTACTTAGCCGGCGCATACCCCGCAGCGCCAAATCCGGCTAACGTAATGGCCCAAACCGGATCAAGCCCGCAAGCCATGAGCGCAATCGCAAGAATTTTGAGGAGGTTGGATACCACCATCACGCGCCCTTTAGGAAACGCATCGGCCAATGCGCCCACCACTGGGGCCAAGACCACGTAAAAAAGGGTGAAACCAACTTTTAAAATAGGAATCAACCACGCCCCAGCCTGAAGTTCCAGAACCCGGGCAATCGCAACAATCAAAAAGGCGTTATCTACCAGGGTAGAAATGAATTGCGCGATGAGAACCGTGTAAAAGGTGCGCGGCAAGCCTTTCATGTCAAATCACTGCCGAAGCAACCACGCGTGGGCTGAACTTGACCACGGAATAACTCGGACAAGCGTAGCGCTCTATGTCATAGGCATTAATGGGGAAAGAACCACAATTAGAAAAACGGCGCAAAGGCGAGTGGTAAATACCACACTGAAAACGCGTGTCGCCCATGTCCTCTAAAAAGAAGCATCGCTTTTCCATGCAGCAGTTCCCACATTGCACACACGATCCCTCGATCGCTTCGGGTACTTGGTGAATTCTTCCCACCACGTCTTCAAAGTAATGAACTACTGGGCCTTCGCGCAAAGCACGAATGTGGATGGCCATTTTTTTAAGATAGGTTGGGTATTGCAAGAGGTACTTGCGACGAAAAAAAACGATACTGGACAACAAAGGCATGAAAGGCAGCAAAAGGTAGGCTAGTCCAATCACGCCCCACGCACAAATTCTCGCAATCAGATTTTGCAATTTTCTATCCTTCTAACGCAGATATAAAAAAGCGCATCGCAAGAACCTTGCGATGCGCGAGCTAGAAGCTTGTAGTGTGGGTTACGGCTGCTGAACGATCACAGGTGTCACCGTAAAAACATGAGGCGACTTGGTATCTACCGCAACGCGAACCCAATGAAGCGAAGGGCTACCAAAGGTTTGAACGCGGGTAAAGTTGGTCAGCATCTTGTTGGGGTTGTACATAGGCTTGTCCATTTTGAAGAAATGGGTGTCGCCGTGGACAAACAGAACTTGACCTTTGAACTGCGCCGTTTGTTCCGCTAGCTTTGCCATGAAGTTTTGAAAGCCGCTGGAGCTTGCATTGGTGCTTTCATCAAACTCTTCGGTCTCCGGCACATCGAAGCCAGGGTCGCCTTGGGTAACGATCACGATACCAGCGGCGTTGGCTGTCTTTGCCTGAGCAAAAGAAGCCGTCATCCAGGCCACATTAGCCGCATCGCGCTCTAAGTATTCTGCATTCGCTGCATCACATTGCGCGGTATCGCGGGCGCTTTTGGATTTGCATTCTTTTTCACTCATCACCACGTTGTTGTTGCTGCCGGGTTGGTTGATACCAACGAACACCACACCACCGTGGCTAAAACGGGTATTTTCAACAAACTTCTCACCTAACTTTCCTTGGTGGTCCAAGGGGAGCGTCGTTTTACCGAGGCTGTTCAAGGTGGGGAACATTACCCGACGAATATGGGCCAAGCGCTCAAGGGTGTCGTAGCCGCCGTTATTCGTGCGATGGCAGTCGGTCCACTCGTTATCGCCAGGAACGTAGACCACTGGTTTTTTCATGGTCCCAAACATAGTGAGGGCGTCGGTATAAACGTCATCGGTGCACTTAGAGCTTCCGTCTTTGATGTCACCGTCATAAAGTGAGAATGCGATGTCCGAGTCGTTGAGCGACTTCAAAACTGCAGGTAATTTCGGGTCATCACCTGCTTTTTTATAAGGCATATCGCCCCACAAACCGAAGCTAAAAGGTTTGGCGTGGGTTTGGGCGAAGCTATTACCAGCCATAAGGCCCAAAGACAAGATAGAAACTACCGTCAGTCTTAAAAACATAAATGCACCTTTATTAAAAAACTTATTTGAGCTTAGGTCAGAACCATGACAATTTGATGACCTTCAAGCCACACCAAACGGCAAGCCCGTGTGTTGTGAAAGCAACTGCCGTAAGGCCAAGCCGCTGGCTTCTAAGGTGCCACCGTTTGAGAGACACAGGTCTTGCGGACCTAGCAAAACGCTTTGGGGGCGCAATAAGCGCTGCTCAATGTCTTTTTCGCTTTCCCTCCCCCGCGCCAGCAAACGCTGGCGAAGCACCTCGGTAGGCGCCGTGATGTGTAAAACGGTTAAGCCTGGCAAACGCTTTCGGGCTTCATCAAGGTAGCCCCGCGAACCATTCACGATGACCCACGCGCCGTCGCGCTGGGGTGCCAACTCGGTGTGGCGAATGCCGTAGTGCAATCCATTGGCCACCCAAACCAAAGCAAACGCCTTTTCTTCTTGGAGTTTGGCAAACTTGGCGACGTTGACCGCCTCGTGGTCTTCGTTGCTTTTGTCATGGTTGCGGGTGATCGTGCGTTGGGCGAAATGCAGCGCTGGCCGATTTGCCATCGCGTCAACATATTGGCGCAGGCCGTTGAGCAAACTGTCTTTGCCCACACCCGAGGGGCCGACGGTGTAAATCAAGCGCATGGGGAAGGCCTCAAGTCAAAACGCTCGACCCAGCGAAAGTCGCCACCCTGCACGTCTTGCGCAAACCAAGTCACCGCATCGATAGCCACGCCATGATCTAACAGCGGGGCAAACCAATCTTTTGCAGCCGCGAGCAAAGCGCTGCGTGTCGCATCATCAATACCACGCAAAGACCCTGTCAACGTCAGATGAAACTGAAATGCTTCCATCACGAAGGGGTAGCCCCACTGCTGTAGCAGGTTTTCTTGTTGCGCATTCAAACCACCGGCACGGCGGCGCGTTAATTCAGACTCCGAAAGGGGCAACGCGCACGATTGCAATTCTCTGACGCAACGTTCGGCCAAAGCGTTCAATGGCGCACTGGCCTGGCGCGGCACCAAGGCCAAAAAATCACCCACGTCGACGAGCTGCAACTCCAGATGAAATGGTCCGCGATCAATGGTACTGGCCTGCGCAAAAGCCGCTTGCAGCTTTTCTAAGGAGGTGTCGAGCCCCAACTCAAAGGGCGCTTTGAGCGTGGCGTGCCATCCATACAGTCTTGGGGACTGGGTGAGGCGATGAAACGTACCCGCGTCGATGCTGTCGATAGGGGGCTGAGTGAGTGCTTTTCTGCTGAATGCGCACCTTCCTAGCCAGCGCGAGCCCAAGTCCCACGCAAGCGAATCGCTCTTGGGCGCAAAGTATGCGGCGTGGCGATACGGGCTGCTCGCAGCGGAGGATTGGGTTAGAGATGGTTGGGTCATTGCGTCACAAAAAAGAAATATGCCAGTCGTAAAGTTCGCAATCTCAAAGATACCACCGCGATGTTGCAACCCGATTACAC
>JBAXOC010000066.1:0-7384 GCA_037133455.1 Comamonadaceae bacterium
TGACGCGGGTGCTCGCATTATTGGCGGTTGCTGCGGAACCAGTGCCAAACACTTGCGGGCCATGCGCGATGCCTTGGAATCACACACCAAGTCGCCAAGCCCCACGCTCGAAGCTATTTTGAGTCAGCTAGGCGAGGTATCAACCGGTGCGCGAGCCCAATGGGGCGGAGAACAAAGCCGACTCGGTGGCGCTGCTCCCGGGGCTAATCTGTCGCGTGGACGCGGCGGGCGCAGTCGGCGCGAATAATGCAAACCACGTCGTCTGCCAAAGGCCTGCGACTGGTTGCAGGCGCCACCCTCTTTTGGAGGTTGAGCGGCGTATTCGTGCGCTGGTTACCGGGCGTGCAGCCCTGGACCTTTAATGCCTACCGGGGTTTAGGCATGGCCTTGGCCATTCTTGCCTGGACGCTGTGGCACTACCGGGGTGAAACCATCGCCATGTTTCGCCGCAGCGAACCCGCAGCGCTTCTTATTTCTGCGGGCGCGTTTGCTTTAGGGTCTTCGTTGTATATCGTTGCGATGAACCTCAGCAGTGTTGCCGCTGTGTCCTGTTTGGGCGCGACGTCGGGTTTGTTTGCGGGTGTATTGGCTCGGGTTTGGTTAGGCGAAAAAACCCAGCCTGTCTTTTATGTTGCGGTGCTTATGGCTTCGGGCGGTGCGACCGTCATTGCTTTGGGTGAGGGAGAAGCGTCCATCAATGGTTACTGGGGAACGTTGATTGGTTTAGGCGTTGCGTTTTGCTTTGCTCTGCAAAGCGTCTCCTTGCGCCGCTACAAAGCTTTGGACATGGAACCTGCCATGCTCTTGGGTGGCTTGGGCGTATTTGGCTTGGTTGCGGCGTCAGGCTTGCTTGTTGCGCTGCCCCTTCAAAGCGTGGCCTTGTTGCTCTTGATGGGTGCGGTTCAGTTGGCTTTGCCCTTGGTGCTATACATGCGAGGTGCGCGCAGCGTAGGAGCGGTGCAAATGGTGGTGATCACCATGGCCGATGCTGTACTCAACCCGTTGTGGGTGTGGTTGGTGCATGGTGAAATTCCAGTGGTCGGTGTGTATTGGGGAGGTACTTTGATTCTTTTGGGAATTGGCTTAACCACTTGGAACGGACGTAAGCTTGTATCAGCTTAAAAATTTTCTATGAAAGCACCACCACGACTCCAAAGTTTGGTGGAAGAGGGGCTGATTGACAGCGTGGTGCGCCAACTCATGAGTGGCAAAGAAGCCATGGTTTATGTGGTGCGTCGCGGTGATGAAACCCTGTGCGCCAAGATCTACAAAGAAGCCACCAACCGCAGTTTTCGACAAGCGGTGGACTACACCGAAAACCGCAAAGTCAAAAATTCACGTTCAGCGCGGGCGATCGCCAAAGGCAGCAAGTTCGGTCGCCAAGAGCAAGAAGCCGCTTGGCAGAGTGCCGAAGTCGACGCACTTTACCGCCTCGCGGAGGCTGGTGTACGCGTACCGCAGCCGTATAACTTTTGTGACGGTGTGTTGCTGATGGAACTCGTGACCGACGCCAACGGCGACGCCGCACCGCGCTTAAATGATGTGGCGTTTACACCCCTACAAGCGCTTGCCCACCATGCTACGTTGATTGCCGAAGTCGTACGCATGTTGTGCGCAGGTGTAGTCCATGGTGACTTGTCAGAGTTCAATATTTTGTTGGCCCACAGCGATGTGGCGGGTCAGCCAGATGGCATTGATTTCCCCGTGATCATTGACCTGCCACAAGCCGTTGATGCCGCAGGCAACAACCACGCCCAACGTATGCTGATGCGCGATGTCGCCAACCTGCGTGATTTTTTTGGGCAGTTTGCGCCCTCGCTCAAGCAAACCCAGTTTGGGCCCGAGATGTGGAGCCTTTACCAAGCCGGACTTCTCACTAACGACACCTCGCTAACTGGTCTTTTTGACCGCGCCCATGCCGACGTCGATATGCAAGGGATCTTGCGTGAAATTGATGATGCGCAGGCTGAAGAAGCGGCCCGCAGGTTACGGATGGGGTCGTAGCCTTATTTCTTAGGCTCGCACTTCACCTCAAACACCTGGTGCACCCAACGTTGATCGGGGCCTAGGCTGTTTAAGCGAAGAGCGCTCAAACAACCGCCCCACACGCAGCCGGTATCAAGGGCAAAAACATCATTGCGGTTTAATTTGCCTAAGGTGGACCAGTGGCCAAAGGCGATGGTGTCATGGGCGGTTTGTCGACCGGGAACGTCAAACCACGGCATAAACCCAGCGGGTGCGGCACTGGCCGCTTCCTTGCTGGTGAACTCCATCTCTCCTTGTGCATTACAAAACCGCATGCGCGTGAGAGCATTCACAATCACTCGCAAGCGGTCCGCGCCTGTCAGTTCATCGCTCCAAGCCGTTGGCGTACTGCCATACATGTGGTGTAAAAAATCGATGCGATCGGTGCTACGTAACACCGCTTCTACCTCACCAGCAAGCGCCATCGCGGTTGTTGAACTCCATTGAGGCAAGACGCCTGCGTGGACCATCAGCAAGGTGTGTCCTGCTTGCTGAATTTGCAGCGCCATGGCTTGCTGTTGTAGCCATTCCAGCATCGCGCTGCGGTCCTGAGCCTCTAACACCGAAACCAAGGTGTCGCTGCGATGCGCAGGCCGCACACCGTAAGCCACCGCAAGCAAGTGCAAATCGTGGTTTCCCAAAACGCACTGCGCAGCATCCCCTAAGGCCATCAAACGCCGTAGTACGCCCGCAGAATCCGGCCCGCGGTTAACCAAATCGCCTAAAAAGTAGAGCGTGTCTCGGCTTTTTGAGAAAGAAACCGTGTCAAGTAAGCGTTCCAGCGCACGGTCGCAGCCCTGGACGTCGCCAATCAAGTAAAGTGCCATGTGTTCATTTTCGCCCCAGATCCATGGAATTGCTGCTGATTGTTTTTTTAACGCTCCTCAACGGCGTTTTTGCGATGTCTGAATTGGCCTTGGCCGGGAGCCGAAAAGCGCGCTTGGCCGCCTTGATGGAGGCGGGGGACAAAGGGGCTGAAGCGGCCTTGGAACTTTTGGGAAACCCCAACCAGTTTTTGTCTACCGTGCAGGTCGGTATTACGTCGATTGGCGTTCTCAACGGAATTGTGGGCGAGTCCGCCTTTAGCGGTGGGGTCGCAGCGGCCTTGCAAGGCTGGGGCATGGCCGATACAGCCGCCGCCATCACGGCAACCGGTTTGGTGGTAACCGCTATTACGTTCACCACGATTATTTTTGGTGAGTTGGTTCCTAAGCGCATTGGCCAATTGCACCCAGAGCGGGTGGCGTGTTGGGTCGCGCGGCCCATGCTGTGGTTAGCCAAAGCAGCTAAACCGTTTGTGCGCTTGCTTTCTGGCACGACGGCTGCCACCCTCAAACTCTTGCGTATCGATACCAATGCCTCACGCGCAGTGACAGAAGAAGAAATAACCGCGAGCTTAGAAGAAGGCGTTGACGCGGGGGTGATTGAGGAGCACGAGCACCAGATGGTGCAAAACGTCTTTCGTTTGGACGAGCGCCCGTTAACCTCGCTGATGACCCCGCGTACCGATGTGCAGTGGCTTGAAGCCCGCAGTACCGTGGGCGTGTGCTTGTCTTTAGCCAGCGCAGGCGGTGGCAAGGGTGCGCACTCCTGGTATCCCGTGTGTCGCAATTCCTTAGACGATGTGGTGGGAATCATCAGCGTAGCCCGCTTGTTGGATTTGAGTGCGCAACCCGATGAAGTAATTGATGCCCATTTAACACCGGCGGTATTTGTTCCAGAAACTCTCAGTGGCATGGAATTGTTGGAGCAGTTTCGTTTGGCTGCGGGACGTTTGGTCTTCGTGGTGGATGAATACGGTGTGGTCCAGGGCTTGCTGACGCCGCGAGATTTACTCGAAGCGATAACGGGCGAGTTGCAATACGGCGCGTTAACCGACGCATGGGCTACAGAGCGGGATGACGGTTCGTGGTTGCTCGACGGCGTGATGCCTTTGGGCGAGCTTAAATCTCGCCTCGACATGGAAGAGCTTCCTGCCGAAGACCGGGGCCGTTACAACACCTTGGCGGGTTTGCTGATGTCTATCTCGGGGCACTTGCCTAGCGTGGGTGAGCGAATTAGTTGCCAAAACTGGCGTTTTGAAGTGGTTGATTTAGACCACAGACGCATCGATAAAGTCTTGGCGGTTCGCGTGACGCCGCCTGAATCCGTGTAACTAAGCTGTTTATCTAAGCCCGCCCGGTTAACTGGTACACCCACAGCCCTAGCAACTCGTGCAGTACCAACTGCCATTTGGCTGCTCCATCGGACAAGGAGTAGTCAGTCCAAGGCGTGTTGCTGCCGGTCCGAAAATCAACCGGGTAAGGCGTCACGTTCCAACCTGCTTTTTCAAACGTGCCTATGGCCCGAGGCATGTGCCACGCCGAGGTCACCAAGAGCCAAGGTTTTTTGACATCGACTCCTGCCATTGCTGCGCTTAAAACTGCGTTTTCAAACGTATTGCGAGAACGGTCTTCCAAAATAAGCCGAGTGGGCGCTAAGCCCATTGCGCGGTAAAAAATTTCCGCGCGTTGGGCCTCGGTTAAGCCTTGCGCTAAGAGTTGCCCTTCTCCGCCTGTAAACAACAAACGCAAATGGGGATACTGTTGCATCAAGGGAAGTGGCGCGACCATGCGCTCTGCGGCACTATTGAGCGCGGGCTGAGAGCGACCCTCCCAAACCGACGCACTGTCTAATGCGCCGCCGAGAACAACGATGCCAGCAAAGTTTTTCAGATCGGTGGATGCCGGCTGTGTTGCGTAAGTATTTTCAAGCTTGCGAATCAAGGCGTCCGGCAAAGTCTCCCAGCCCTGTAAAACCAAAACCAACAAAGCCAAACCCACCAAACTGAATCCCCATAAACCTTTGGGGCTCGATTGGTTTTCGCGTTGAGTTTGGAGTGGCGCACGCAGCCCAGAGCGCAAAAGCAGTAAGCCAACGATGAGCAGCAAAACCACCCATGCCAAAGGCTGGGTCACAAACTGCAAAAGCTTAGAGATGACAAACATCGAGCTATTGGGCTAATGGGATCGGTCTAGGCCCGCGCACTGTCGCGCTCATTCACCCGATCACGCCAGTTTTGCAGCGCATGCAAGCCTTCTTGGGCGGGTGAAAATTTCAGCAAACCCCGCGCAAATTCGAGGGTACAAAACGCGGTGATATCGGCGATAGTGAAACGTGGGCCCGCCATCCAGGTTTGGGTTTGCAAAATACGATCAAACACCTTTGCGTTTTCTTTGAGCTTCTCAAGCTGAGATTGGCCAAATGCAGGAAACTGCGGGCTCTCTAAAGCGGCCAAGCCGGGGTGCGTATGTCGAATCGCATTGGCCGCACCCAGTAACAAGGTCCATTCAGTGCGGCGGTCTGCCATTTCGATAAACGCTTTGTCTTCGAAGTCATGTCCCATCAAATTGGGCTCGGGGTAAAGGCCTTCGAGGTAAGTACAAATAGCCCGCGTCTCAGTAAGAACTCGACCATCATCGAGTTCCAGCGCAGGGACTTTGGCTTGCGGGCTTTTGGCTAAAAACGCAACGCCTCGGTGTTCGCCTTGGTTTAAGTCCACGTTAACCAAGGCGATGTCTGTGATATTTTTTTCGGCCATGAACATTTGTACGCGCCGCGGGTTGGGCGCACGGGGAGCGATATACAGTTGCATGACGAAAAGTTCCTAATGAAGGCTGGCGCTTAGGTTTTATTGGACTGCCCCATTTCGACCATGGTTCGGGCTTTCTCTACAAACTCTTTGGTTTTCGCTTCATCGCCTTTGGCGAGGTCTCGCGCCGAGGGGGGCATCATCAAGCCTTGTTGAACTGCAGGGCGGGCGCGAATGGTTTCGACCCAGCGCGAGAGATGCGGTAGATCATCAATCTTCACACCCGACCATTTATGCGTTCTGACCCACGCCCAGTTGGCAATATCGGCAATCGAGTAATCGTCGGCTAAAAATTCGTTGTGCGCGAGGTGGGTATCCATGACCCGAAACAAACGCTTGCTCTCGCCTTGGTAACGATCAATCGCAGCTTGAATTTTTTCTGGAAAGTAACGAAAGAAAATATTTGCTTGGCCCATCATGGGGCCCACTCCGCCCATCTGAAACATCAACCACTGCAACACGCGTGAACGCGCCTTGAACTCAGTAGGTAGCAAGCGCCCGGTTTTTTCTGCCAAATAAATCAGACAAGCGCCCGACTCAAAAACCGCAAAGTCGCCCTCACTGCGGTCCACGATGGCAGGAATGCGGCCGTTGGGATTGATAGCTAAAAAAGTGGGCGTTTTTTGCTCGTTCTTGCTCAGGTCTAAGGTTTTGAGCGTGTAGGGAAGGTCGAGCTCTTCTAAAGCAATCGAGACTTTGTGGCCGTTCGGCGTGGCAGCGGTATAGAGGTCAATCATGGGGTTCCTAAGGTTAAGAGTCGGGCTTCTTCTAACAGGGTTCGGGTTCGTATGGCTTCGTTACGGGCGGCTTGGGCAAAGTCAGCGCCGCTGGAGGCGTAGAGTATCGCGCGAGAGGAGTTAACGATCACGGGGCCCGTGGTCGAGTTCATTGAATCCTTCGCATGGCGCCATCCCGCTTTGACAGTTGCCGCCGCATCGCCGCCTTGGGCGCCCACGCCAGGAATAAGCAAAGGCAGCGTTGGCGACACCGCCCGAACCCGCTCTATCTCTGACGGGTAGGTCGCGCCTACCACCAAGCCGAGTTGGCCGTTTTGATTCCATTCGCCTTGGGCTAAAGCCGCAATATGTTCAAACAATGTAGGTTGCCCCGGCACATTGAGCAGGCGTTGATTTTGGAAATCGTCCCCACCGGGGTTGGAGGTGCGGCAAAGTAAAAATGCCCCTTTGCCGTGGTATTTCAAATACGGTTGTACCGAATCCCAGCCCATAAAGGGCGAGAGGGTCACCGCGTCTGCGCCGTAGCGCTCGAACGCTTCTTTGGCGTATTGCTCGGCGGTGCTGCCAATATCGCCGCGCTTGGCATCCAAAATAATCGGGACGTGGGGTGCGGTAGCCCGCATGTGGGCCATCAAGCGTTCCAGTTGATCTTCTGCGCGGTAGGCTGCGAAATACGCAATTTGGGGCTTGAATGCGATGACTAAGTCTGCGGTTGCCTCAACAATAGCAGCGCAAAAATCATAGATTTTGCTGGGATCGCCGCGATACGCAGCAGGAAACTTGGCCGGTTCGGGGTCAAGTCCTACACACAAGAGAGAGCCGTTTTGGCGCTCGGCAGTTTGCAGCTGTTCAAGAAATGTCATGCCCGCATTGTAGGCAGAGCGCGTCAGGCCCAGGCTTTATTGAAACGGCGCTTTAGAGTACTTGGCGCAGATGCCTTTAATCAGGTGCCGCCGCGTTCCATGGCTAAAGGTCAAGGTTTGAACGAACG
>JBAXOC010000067.1:0-7220 GCA_037133455.1 Comamonadaceae bacterium
GGGCTGCCGGGTGGGCCGCCTGGAATGTGGTCGCCGTGGTCGTAAAAGATTTCAGAACAAGGGCCACACGGGCCGGTATCAGCCATCATCCAGAAGTTGTCTGATTTGTAGCGCCCACCCTTGTTGTCTCCAATACGAATCACGCGCTCCGGCGGCAGGCCAATTTCTTTGGTCCAGATGTCAAAGGCCTCGTCGTCTTCTTGGTACACCGTAGCCAGCAAACGCTCCTTGGGTAATTTGTAAACCTCGGTGAGCAACTCCCAAGCCCACTTGAGCGACTCACGCTTGAAGTAGTCGCCAAAACTCCAGTTGCCCATCATCTCGAAGAAGGTGTGGTGGCGAGCGGTATAGCCCACGTTTTCCAAATCGTTGTGTTTACCACCCGCACGCAAACAGGCTTGAACCGACGCCGCACGCACATAAGAGCGCTTGTCGGACCCCAAAAATACGTCCTTGAACTGCACCATGCCCGAGTTGGTAAACATCAACGTAGGGTCGTTTCCAGGAACCAAAGGGCTGCTAGCGACCACGGTATGGCCCTTGGATGCAAAAAAATCAAGGAAGGATTTGCGAATGTCGGCAACACTCATCGCATGGGCTTGGGTCATGTCTATAGCTCTTGAAAAAGTCAACCGCCCATTATCGCCGCATGCGCTGAAGGCTGGCAGCGCCCTTCCCGCTACACATAACAGGAATCCGATAGGAAGGGAAGCCAAAAGATTATTTGCCTTGACATTATTTGCCTAGGCAGCTAATATTCGTTTTCTATGGCGTCTTCCTCCACCCATCCAGCCCCCAAACTGCCACACAAAACCAAGGCCGCTGCGCCGGTCGTGTTTTACGAGGCGCATAACTACAGTCCGGAAGAAAGCGTGGGCAACCTCATGCGCCAAATCCTCGGCGTTTTGGCTGAAGACATTGAGCTGCACTTAGCACATACCGATTTAACCAATGCGCAGTGGATGCCCTTGTACAAAGTATTCAGTGGCCAAGCCTCTAGCGTGGCGGAGTTGGCCCGGCAATGCCATTTAGATACCGGCGCGATGACCCGCATGCTGGACCGTTTAGAGGCCAAAGGCTTGTGCCAACGGGTGCGATCGGATACCGATCGCCGTGTTGTCAATATTGCTTTAACCGACGCAGGCAACCAAGCCGCCCAAGATATTCCTCGCGTTCTCAGTGGGGTTCAAAACACCCATCTCGCTGGTTTTAACGCAGAAGAGTTTGAGACGCTCAAAGGCTATTTGCGCCGTATTTTGGCCAATGCACAAACCGCGGCGGCGCAGCCTGCCCCGCTATCTCCCCAACCATTTACAACCGAACCTGACTCTGGAGCCACCGATGCCCTTTGATTTTTCAAGCCCCACTCAACAACGCCTGGGGCGCTGGGCTTTGGCCGTCACCGCCTTAGCTGCATTAAGCGCTTGCGCTGATTTCACGGGTATTGTGCCAAGCGCAAAAGTATTGGACGGCCAGACCTTAGGGCTGCGGCCAGCCGCTTCGCTAACAACAAACACGCAAGACATAAAAATTCCAGCGCAATTGCCGTGGTGGGACGCATACCAAGACCCCCAGCTCTCCCAACTGGTTGAAACCGCGCTGCGGGACAACCCCAGCCTGCGCATAGCGCAAGCGCGTCTTGCGCGAGCGCAGGCCTTTGGAGATGCGACTGACAGCGCAGGAAAACCGCAATTAAATGCGTCCCTAGACATGACCCGCCAGCGCTTTAGTGCCAATGGAATTTACCCGCCTCCCTTGGGCGGCAACGTTTACGACATTGCCAATTTGCAAGCCACAGCAAGCTGGGATTTGGATTTATTTGGCAAACATCGCGCCGCTTTAGACGCCGCAGTGGGCCAAACCCGCGCAGCCCAAGCCGATGCGCAAGCCGCCCGCTTGCTCATTGCAAGCCAAGTGGTTCGGGCCTATTTTTCGCTAGGACGACTCCAAGCCCAAAACGTTTCTTTGCAACGCAGCCTGGCCCAACGCGAACAGCTTTTAAGCTTGGTACAAGAGCGGGTGAAAGCAGGCATCGATACCCAACTCGAGCTTTCTGTCAGCAGCGCCAGCATTCCAGAAGCTCGCCAAATGTTGGAAGCAAACTTGGAGCAGCAAGCCCTCACCCGCAACGCCTTGGCAGCCTTGAGCGGACAAGCCGCATCCAACATAAGCAGCGCTAAATTGCCGATGGCATCGTCCCAAACCCTTGCAGATACGCCTGCGATTCCCATCGATTTACTGGGACGACGCGCCGATATTGCAGCCTCGCAATTGCGTATCAATGCTGCGCTTGGTGATATTCAAAACGCTAAGTCACAGTTTTATCCGAACATCAATTTGGTAGCCTTTACCGGCTTGAACAGTTTGGGGTTTGATCGCCTCATGAACACCGGAAGCGACCAATGGGGTGTGGGCCCTGCGATTCGTTTGCCTTTATTTGACGCAGGCAGGTTGAAAGCCCAACTGCGCGGCAAGACTGCTGATCTGGATGCGGCAGTAGAGAGTTACAACGCTTTGGTGTTGGAGGCTGTGCGCGAAGTGGCCGACCAAATTGCCAGCGCGAAGGGTATTGCTTTACAAACAACGCAGCAGCAAGCGGCTCTGTCCCATGCCCAAACCGCCTACGCCATCGCACAGCAGCGCTACCAAGCCGGATTAGGAAACTACTTGACCGTGCTTAATCTTGAAACGGCGGTACTCACCCAACAGCGCCAAGCTATTGATTTAGCCGCCCGCGCCGCCGACACGCAAGTCCAAATGATTCGCGCACTCGGTGGGGGTTTCACTCCCGAGACGCCTTGATCTTTCATCTGTAAGCCCCGTCTTTTCAGTCTATTCATTTTTTTATTGATCGCACCATGAGCACACCATCCACTTCTTCACCTATCGCTACCACCCCGACTTCTGGAGCCAACCCCAAACGTAAAAAAGCACTCACGGGCTTGGCTTTGGTCGTTGCTTTAGGACTTGCCTACGGCGGTTTCACTTGGTTTACCAGTCGCCACAACGAACAAACCGACAACGCGTATGTTCAAGGTAACGTCATTCAAATTACGCCGCAAATCGGTGGAACGGTGACAGCGATCTTGGCCGATGACACTGACTTTGTCAAAGCCGGTCAGCCCTTGGTTGAGCTTGACCCATCCGACGCGAAGGTTGCCATGGAGCAAGCCCAAGCGGCGCTGGCCCAAGCTGTGCGTCAGGTGCGAACCTTGTACGCCAACAACAGTACGCTGGACTCTCAAATCACGCTACGCGAAACAGACATCGCCCGCGCTCAAAACGAAGTCGCCCGTACCAGTGAAGATTTAGCGCGTCGCCAATCGTTGGTTGGCAATGGGGCCGTTTCCAAAGAAGAACTCAGCCACGCCCAATCGCAACTGGCCAACGCCCAAAGCGCACTGGCCGCAGCCAAAGCAGGCGCGAACTCCGCTCGCGACCAACTCAGCAGCAACCAAGCCCTCACCGATGGCACCCGCATTGAAACCCACCCTGGTGTCATGGCGGCATCAGCCAAAGTGCGCGAAGCATTTTTAGCTCTTCACCGCGCAACTTTGCCCGCGCCTGTGGACGGCTTTGTGGCCAAGCGCACCGTTCAACTCGGCCAAAGGGTTGCTGCCGGAACGCCTTTGTTATCCGTCATTGCGCTCAATGAAGTATGGGTGGACGCTAATTTCAAAGAAGTCCAACTGCGAAATATCCGCATTGGCCAACCCGTCTTGCTGACTGCCGACGTCTACGGCAAACGGGTGGAATACAAAGGCACGGTGTCTGGCTTAGGAGCGGGAACAGGCGCTGCTTTTGCCCTCTTGCCCGCGCAAAACGCCACGGGCAATTGGATCAAAGTGGTGCAACGCGTTCCAGTGCGCGTGGCACTCGACACCGCTGAGGTTTTGAAAAATCCGCTACGGGTGGGCTTATCGATGGAAGCCACGGTCGATGTCACAGACCAAAGCGGGAAATCATTGGCCGATACGCCGCGTGCTGCATCACAGTTGCGCACCGAGGTGTATGCCGAATTAGATGGCCAGGCCAGTGCCGAAGTGCAACGCATCATTGCGGCCAACGTCGGTAAGAAACAGTAATAAAGCCAGAACATGAACGCTCCGGCCCATGCCCCCTTAGAGCCTCTGCAAGGCTCGGCCCGTCTTTGGGGCACGATCGCGCTCTCGGCGGCGACCTTCATGAACGTGTTGGACTCATCGATTGCCAACGTGTCTCTGCCCGCGATTGCGGGTGACTTGGGCGTGAGCCCCAACCAAGGCACCTGGGTCGTGACAAGTTTTGGTGTGGCTAACGCGATTGCTGTGCCGTTAACAGGGTGGTTGTCGCAACGCTTTGGACAAGTGCGCTTGTTCACGATGAGCGTATTTTTATTTGTGCTCGCTTCCTTGCTTTGCGGGCTCGCGCCCAATATGACGACCTTGATTGGTATGCGAGCTTTGCAGGGCTTTGTGGCGGGACCAATGATGCCGCTGGCACAAACGTTATTGCTTTCGAGCTACCCGCCCGCCATGGCAGGGCTGGCCATGGCGCTTTGGGCCATGACGACTTTGGTGGCGCCCGTGATGGGCCCCTTGCTTGGGGGTTGGATCACCGACCAAATGCACTGGGGTTGGATTTTTTATATCAACGTGCCGGTAGGTCTTATCGCTGCATTCATTACTTGGACCATCTTCAAAAAACGCGAAACCCAACGGCAAAAATTACCGATTGATACGGTGGGTCTGACCCTGTTAGTCCTGGCGGTAGGTTGCTTGCAAATCATGTTGGACCGCGGTAAAGAGCTGGATTGGTTTCACTCCAGTGAAATCATCGCCTTGGGTCTGGTCGCCCTGATTGGTGGCGCGTTTTTTGTGGTCTGGGAACTCACGGACAAACATCCTGTGGTGGACCTCAAACTACTGAAATTGCACAACTTCAGAATCGGCTCGATTTGCCTAGCCATTGCCTACAGCCTGTTTATTGGCAACTTAGTCTTGCTGCCGCTTTGGTTGCAACAGTTCATGGGTTACACCTCTACCCAGGCGGGAATGTTGCTCGCGCCCGTGGGCTTGTTTGCGATTATTTTGTCGCCCTTGGTAGGTAAAAATATTCAGAAATCGGACCCGCGCATGCTTGCAACCTTTGCGTTCATCATGTTCTCGGTGGTGTTATTTATGCGTGCGCATTTCAATACCCAAGCGGACTTTGCCACGATCATGCTGCCTACCATCGTGCAAGGTATTGCGGTGGCCTTCTTCTTTATTCCGCTTTCGACCATCACGCTCAACGGCATCCCGCCGCACTTGATGGCGTCCGCCTCAGGCTTATCGAACTTCATGCGTATTGTGGGCGGTGCCTTCGGCACCTCTATCACCATTACCTTATGGCAAGACCGCGCAGCGGTTCACCACGCAGAACTTACCGAGCTTCTCACCCGAAGCAACCAAGCGGCCAACAGCGCTATAGCCGGGCTCGGCAGCATGGGCATGTCCCAAGAACAAGGCCTTGCCAGCATTAATCGCATGGTCGATCAACAGGCTTTTATGCTCGCATCCAACGATATTTTTACCGGATCCGCGCTGATCTTTTTAATCCTGATCCCAATGATTTGGTTTGCTAAACCAGTGACTTACCAACGGCCATAAAAACCGCAACTTTCCATAGCAATACTTTTTTTCACGATGACCGCCCAAACCACTCTCGCCCAAGCACTGATTCTCGCGAATGGAACGCGAATCAAAAATCGCCTTTTTAAGTCGGCCATGTCCGAGGCCTTGGCCAGACGCGATGGCGCACCATCGCCGGAGTTGGTGCGCTTGTATAGCGCGTGGGCAAGTGGTGGGATCGGCTTGTGCGTCACGGGCAATGTGATGATCGATGCCCGCGCCGTGGGCGAACCCGGCAACGTGGTGATTGAAGACGCAACGCATTTAGTGGGGCTGCAAAGCTGGGCCAAAGAAGCAACAGCCAACAACACCCAATGCTGGGTGCAACTTAACCACCCCGGAAAACAAGCCCCAAAAGGGCTGAACCGTGAAACAGTAGCCCCTTCGGCCGTGCCCTTTCGATCCGACTTGTCAGCGTTTTTCGCGACACCTCGCGCTTTAGAAGACAGCGAAGTCCGGGCACTGGTTCAGCGTTATGGAGTGGCCGCTGGCGTAGTCAAGCAAGCGGGCTTTTCGGGGGTGCAAATCCACGGCGCCCACGGTTATTTGGTCAGCCAATTTTTATCACCGCACCACAATACCCGCAACGATGTCTGGGGTGGCACTGCACAAAAACGCAGGCATTTTGTGTTGGAGGTGTACCGCGCCATGCGAGAGGCTGTGGGGCCCGCTTTTCCTATTGGAATCAAACTCAATTCCGCTGACTTTCAGCGGGGCGGATTCACTGAAGAAGAGTCGATCGAGACGATCCGCGCCTTAGCCGATGCGGGTATGGATTTGATTGAAATTTCAGGCGGTACCTACGAAGCGCCCGCGATGACGGGTGTTCAAAATCACGCACCGTCAGAGAAAAAAGAAAGCACGATTCAGCGCGAAGCTTATTTTTTAGAGTTCGCAGAGAAAGCCCGCCAAGCCGTGCGAACGCCGCTGGTCGTTACCGGCGGCTTTCGCAGCGCCGATGGCATGGCCCAGGCGATCGACTCTGGCGCTGTGGACATGGTCGGAATTGCCCGCATCATGGCCATAGAGCCTGATTTGCCTTCGCGACTTCTCGCTGGATTACCAGCGCAACACACCGTCAAGCCGCTTCGCACCGGCATCAAAGCGATTGACAAGATGGGGCTGCTAGAGGTGAGTTGGTACACCGGCCAACTCAAGCGCATCGGGCGGGGCGCGTTACCTAAGCCCCATGAATCTGCCTTGTGGGTATTTGCAAAACAAGCGTTTCAGATGGCCCTGGCGGGTAAAAAGAAACGCCCACCCACCAAGCTGCGCGCCAACTAAAACCAAACCCGCGCAGCCTTAAATCAAGGTCACGCCGGTTTTAGATTGCAACATCTCACGGGTGACCCCGGGCGCCATCTCCACGACCTTCAGCCCGGCAGGGGTCACGTCCAGGACCGCTAAATCCGTGATGATGCGGTCTACCACGCCCACGCCCGTCAACGGCAAGGTGCAATGAGGCAAAATTTTAAGGTCTTCGCTGCCATCTTTTTTCTTGGCTACATGCTCCATAAGCACGATCACGCGCTTGACGCCAGCGACCAAGTCCATCGCCCCGCCCATGCC
>JBAXOC010000068.1:0-7172 GCA_037133455.1 Comamonadaceae bacterium
CGACTGGTCATCATCGCCGTACAGGGCGGGGTGCAGGCTGAAATCAATGCGGGATTGGTGATGCGCAAGCGCTTGACCATTAGCGGGTCCACGTTGCGTGCGCGTTCTGTTGCGTTTAAGGAAAGTATCGCTAGGGCCTGTTTACAACAGGTCTGGCCCTTGCTGGAGGCTGGACGCATCAAGCCGGTTGTCAACAGTATTTTTCCGGCTATTGACGCGGTTCATGCCAGCGGCAGTGGTGCGTCGCAGGCTCATACGCTGATGGAGTCTAACCAGCATGTGGGCAAGATTGTTTTGACTTGGAGCGCAGCATGAAAAAGCAGCTGATTGCAGGTAATTGGAAGATGAATGGCTCGTCCGTAGCCAACGAAACGCTGTTGAGGGCGTTGGCGGCAGGTGTGGGGAGCGCAACGTGTCAAGTGGCCGTTTGTGTGCCTGCACCCTACCTGGCGCAAGTGCGAGGTTTGGTGGCGGGCACTGGCATTGATTTGGGTGCGCAGGATGTATCGCAGCATGAGTCCGGTGCATTCACCGGCGAAGTTGCAGCCAGTATGCTGCGTGACTTTGGAACACGTTATTGTTTGGTCGGTCATTCTGAACGCCGCCAATACCATGGTGAAACCGATGCCATCGTGGCGACCAAGGCTCAACGTGCTCTGGCGGCTGGCGTCACGCCCATTGTGTGCGTTGGCGAAACCCTGGATGAACGCGAGGCAGGCAGGACGGAGGAAATCGTGAAGCGGCAGTTGGCTGCAGTGATTCATACCAACGGTCACTGCATCAGCGAGATCGTGGTGGCTTATGAGCCCGTCTGGGCTATCGGAACGGGTAAAACGGCCAGTCCGCAAGAGGCACAGCATGTGCATTCAGTTTTGCGTGGACAGCTGCGTGCGGCCACCGAGCAGGCGGACCGAATGCTGATTTTGTATGGTGGCAGCATGAATGCTGCAAACGCGGCCCAATTGCTTTCGCAAGCGGATATTGACGGTGGTCTCGTGGGCGGTGCGTCGCTTAAAGCGGCAGATTTTTTATCCATCATTGCGGCAGCCCACTGACCCCAGGCTGTGCTTGTCGCACGTTTCCCTATTTAGGAGTTGAGAATGAGTGTTTTGTTGACGATTATTTTGACGGTTCAAATGCTTTCTGCGTTGTCCATGATTGGCCTTATTCTGGTTCAGCACGGCAAGGGTGCCGACATGGGGGCTGCATTCGGTAGTGGGGGCTCAGGCAGTCTATTTGGCGCAAGTGGAAGCGCTAACTTCCTGTCACGTACGACTGCAGTTCTTGCAACGGTATTCTTCGTTTGCACTTTGGCACTTGCTTACTTTGGCAACTTGCGGCCTGCGGCATCTGGTAGCGTTTTGGAGGGGGCGGCAGTCGTTGCGCCTGTGGTTGCTGAAGTCGCTTCTGCGCCGTCCACCGCGGCATCGGGTGTTGGTCAGATTCCCGCCAAGTAATTGCTACTTTAATTGCCTTGTCCCTTGGGGAGTAGGGGTAAATTCAGGGTAAACTCTAAGCTTGTCTGAAAAGCAAAATACCTTCGGGTTCCTCATGCAACACAGATAAATAGCCGCCGTCGTGGTGAAATTGGTAGACACGCTATCTTGAGGGGGTAGTGGCGAGAGCTGTGCGAGTTCGAGTCTCGCCGACGGCACCAAATGGCATTTGGTTTGCTCATTTTTTGAGTGGACCTTAAGTGGTATTAAGAAACGCAAGATGAGCCTCGATCAATATCTTCCCGTTCTCTTGTTTATGTTGATTGGGCTTGTGACTGGGGTTGCACCCCAGATCATCGGCTATGTACTGGGTCCTAATCGACCATACCCGGCAAAAAACTCACCTTATGAATGCGGCTTTGAAGCATTCGGTGATGCCCGCATGAAATTCGATGTGCGGTATTACTTGGTGGCTATCCTATTTATTTTGTTTGACTTGGAAACCGCACTACTGTTTCCGTGGGCGGCATCGCTTAAAGAAATTGGTTTTGCTGGATTTTTGCTCGGCCTGGAGATCGTTCTTGTTCTCACTATTGGCTTTGTGTATATGTGGTTAAAAGGCGCCCTGGACTGGGAGTAATGCAATGATTGAAGGTGTACTCAAAGAGGGCTTCATCACGACGAGTTATGACTCGGTGGTGAATTGGGCCAAGACGGGATCCATGTGGCCTATGACCTTTGGTTTGGCTTGCTGTGCGGTCGAAATGATGCATGCTGCTGCTGCTCGGTACGATATCAGCCGTTTCGGAGCGGAAGTGTTTCGCCCAAGCCCTCGCCAATCGGATCTGATTATTGTTGCGGGAACCTTGACCAATAAAATGGCGCCAGCCTTTCGTAAAGTTTACGATCAAATGGCTGAGCCGCGTTGGGTGTTGAGCATGGGCTCCTGCGCCAATGGAGGCGGTTATTACCACTATAGCTACTCGGTTGTTCGGGGCTGTGATCGTATTGTTCCGGTTGATGTGTATGTCCCGGGATGCCCTCCCACTGCTGAGGCTTTGATTTACGGGATTTTGCAGTTGCAGCAAAAAATTCGCCGCACGCAAACGATTGCGCGGGTGTAAGGTAACAAGCATGACTACATTTTCCGTATCGCCTGACGCTACCCTGCATGCTGTAAAGGCTGCATTGGGTGAAAAAATCATGAGTATTTCCGTTGCATTGGGTGAGGTAACGGTGTTGGTTTCTGCTGAAAATTTTGTTGCGTCAGCGATGGCGCTCAAAGATGATCGTGCGTGCAGGTTTGAGCAACTGATTGATTTGTGCGGTGTTGATTATTCAGAGTATCTTGATGGCAGTCCCGATGGTTTGCGTTTTTGCGTGGTTTGTCACTTATTGTCGGTAAGCCTCAATCAGCGAGTGCGTTTGAAGGTGTTTGCGACAGACGATCTTGCGCCGATGTTGCCGACACTGATCGATGTCTGGAGTGCCGCCAATTGGTTTGAGCGCGAGGCTTTTGATTTATTTGGGATTGTTTTTGACGGGCACAATGATTTGCGTCGTATTCTTACTGACTATGGATTTGTCGGGCACCCGTTTCGTAAAGATTTTCCGCGTACGGGGCATGTTGAAATGCGGTTTGATGCTGAACTTGGGCGGATTGTTTATCAGCCCATAACGATTGAGGATCGCGAAATTACGCCACGGATCATTCGTGAAAGTAACTATGGAGGCCTGCAGTAAGCAGTTGAATGCATGGCTGAAATACACAACTACACACTGAACTTCGGGCCCCAACACCCTGCTGCCCATGGCGTGTTGCGCTTGGTGCTTGAGTTGGATGGCGAGGTCATTCAGCGGGCGGATCCGCATATTGGACTATTGCACAGGGCTACAGAGAAGTTAGCTGAGAGCAAGACGTACATGCAGTCTTTGCCCTACATGGATCGTCTTGACTATATGTCGATGATGTGCAACGAGCACGCCTACTGTCTGGCATTGGAGAAAATGCTGGGATTGGAGGTCCCTGAGCGTGCCCAATACATCCGTGTCATGTTCTCTGAAATCACGCGGATGCTGAATCATTTGCTGTGGGTCGGTGCATCGGCAATTGACTGCGGTGCCATGACAGTGATGCTCTTTGCATTCCGTGAGCGGGAAGATTTGATGGATATGTACGAGGCGGTTAGCGGAGCGCGTATGCACGCTGCGTACTTTCGGCCTGGTGGTGTATATCGGGATTTGCCCGACACGATGCCACGGCACGAGTCTAATAAAGTGAGGTCTGCAAAATCAACCGAAGCGCTTAATCGAAATCGTGGAGGAAGTCTGTTGGACTTTATCGATGATTTTACGCAGCGGTTCCCGACTTTCTTGGGTGAGTACCACACTTTACTCACTGATAACCGCATTTGGAAGCAGCGCACAGTTGACATAGGCGTAGTGACAGCGGAGCGCGCGTTGAATTTGGGCTTCACGGGTCCCATGCTGAGGGGATCTGGCGTTGCGTGGGATTTGCGTAAAAAGCAACCTTACGATGTCTACGATAAGATTGATTTTGATATTCCTGTAGGTGTTACCGGGGATACCTATGATCGGTATCTGGTACGCATGGAAGAGATGAAACAATCCAATCGGATCATCAAACAATGTGTCGATTGGTTGAAAGTAAATCCAGGCCCAGTGATTTCAGATAATCGGAAAATCGCACCTCCTGACCGTGAGTCAATGAAATCAAAAATGGAGGATTTGATTCACCATTTCAAGTTGTTTTCAGAGGGTTTCTGCGTGCCCAAGGGTGAGGCCTATGCGGCCATTGAGCATCCCAAGGGTGAGTTTGGTATCTATTTCATTAGCGATGGCGCAAACAAACCATACCGCATGAAAATTCGTCCCCCTGCGTTTGTGCACTTGGCTGCGCTGGATGAAATGGGGAAGGGTCACATGATTGCAGATGCTGTGGCCATTATCGGGACTATGGATATTGTGTTTGGGGAAGTGGATCGATGATTTCAGAAGAATCCCAATTGCGCTTCGCTCGCGAAGTTGCCAAATACCCGGCGGATCAAAAGCAGTCCGCAGTTATGGCATGTTTAGCCATTGCACAACAAGAACTTGGTTACGTTAGTCAAGAGGCCGAGCGATATATCGCAGTCTATCTTGGAATGGCACCCATGGCTGTGCATGAGGTGACAACCTTTTACAACATGTACAACCAGCATCCAGTTGGGAAATACAAGCTCAATGTGTGCACTAATCTACCGTGCCAGTTGCGAGACGGTGTTAGTACGTTGAAGTACCTAGAGGCAAAGTTGGGAATTTCCATGGGAGAGACGACAGCCGATGGACTGTTTACGCTACAGCAAAGCGAGTGCTTGGGTGCTTGTGCTGATTCGCCGGTCTTGTTGGTGAATGATCGGTCGATGTGCAGTTTCATGACGCCGGAGAAGTTGGACCAATTGGTGGATGGTTTGCGGGCGACGGGAGCAAAATGATGACGGCGCAGCATATTCTGTCTCAGTTTCGCGCTACAGGCGTGCAAACGTGTTTTCACAACCGTCACATTAGTCCACAAATTCTTGCGGGTTTGAATGGCGCGAATTGGCGTTTACAAGATTACAAATCACGGGGCGGTTATCAGGCATTGCGCAAGGTTTTGGGTATCGACGGTGGCGAGGCAATGACTCAAGATCAAGTGATTGCCACTGTTAAAGAATCTGCTTTGCGTGGTCGGGGTGGTGCGGGCTTTCCAACCGGATTGAAGTGGAGTTTCATGCCGCGTCAGTTTCCGGGGCAAAAGTACTTGGTTTGCAATTCGGACGAGGGCGAGCCTGGTACTTGCAAAGACCGGGACATCATGGAATTTAATCCACATATCGTCATTGAAGGTATGGCGATTGCGGCATTCGCCATGGGTATTTCGGTAGGTTACAACTACATCCATGGCGAGATTTTTTCGACTTATGACCGGTTCGAAGAAGCGTTAGAGGAGGCGCGTGCTGCTGGTCTTCTTGGCAATAACATTTTGGGCAGTAATTTCAGCTTCCAATTGCACGCGGCTCATGGCTTTGGTGCATATATTTGCGGAGAAGAAACTGCGTTGCTGGAGTCGCTTGAAGGGAAGAAGGGTCAGCCTCGCTTTAAGCCGCCTTTCCCTGCCAGCTTTGGTCTGTACGGAAAGCCCACGACGATCAATAACACGGAAACGTTTGCAGCTGTTCCCTGGATCATTCGCAATGGTGGTCAAGCTTATCTGGAATGTGGCAAGCCAAACAATGGTGGCACGAAGATTTACTCGGTTAGTGGAGACGTAGAACTGCCGGGCAACTTCGAGGTTCCCATGGGAACGCCTTTTTCCAAAGTTTTGGAGTTGGCGGGTGGAGTGCGAGCGGGACGAAAGCTTAAGGCGGTTATTCCTGGTGGTTCCTCTTCGCCCATCTTGCCGGCCTCCGTCATGATGGATTGCACAATGGACTATGACTCTATTGCCAAGGCGGGCTCTATGTTGGGGTCAGGGGCGGTGATCGTGCTGGATGACAGCCGATGTATGGTTAAGAGTCTGCAGCGGTTGAGTTATTTTTATATGCACGAATCGTGCGGGCAATGTACGCCGTGTCGCGAGGGAACAGGATGGTTATCTCGTGTTGTTGACCGCATCGAGACCGGGCATGGTAGACCAAGCGATATGGATTTACTGGACAGCGTTGCCGAAGACATACAAGGTCGAACGATCTGCGCCTTAGGTGATGCGGCGGCGATGCCGGTACGCGCCATGATCAAGCATTTCAGGCATGAATTTGAATATCACGTTGAGCACAAGACCTGCATGGTCCCGGCTTACGTTTGAGCGAGTCCCAAGATGATTGAAATCGAACTCGACGGCAAAAAGGTTGATATTGCTGAAGGCAGCATGATCATGCATGCGGCCGAAAAAGCAGGCACCTACATTCCGCATTTTTGTTATCACAAGAAACTCAGCATTGCGGCCAGTTGTCGTATGTGTTTAGTGGATGTGGAAAAAATGCCCAAGCCTATGCCGGCGTGTGCGACGCCAGTGACGCAGGGAATGATCGTTCGGACAAAGAGTGAAAAGGCCATCAAGGCTCAAAAATCAGTAATGGAGTTTTTGCTGATTAACCACCCTTTGGATTGTCCAATTTGTGACCAAGGCGGCGAGTGTCAGTTGCAGGACTTGGCGGTTGGTTATGGAGGGTCTACCTCTCGTTACGAGGAAGAAAAGCGCGTTGTTTTTCATAAGGACATTGGTCCTTTGGTCTCCATGGAGGAGATGAGCCGGTGCATCCACTGTACGCGTTGTGTTCGTTTTGGACAGGAAATTGCTGGTGTTATGGAGTTGGGAATGTCTCATCGCGGCGAGCATGCCGAAATTGAGACTTTTCTGGGTCAGTCGGTAGATTCGGAGCTTTCAGGAAACATGATAGATATCTGTCCTGTTGGAGCTTTGACTAGTAAGCCGTTTCGCTATAGCGCACGGACCTGGGAGTTGTCGCGCCGTAAGTCCATAAGTCCGCATGATTCCAATGGCGCAAACCTCATTATTCAGGTCAAGAATGACCGGGTTATGCGGGTAGTTCCGTTGGAAAATGATGCCGTCAATGAATGCTGGATTGCTGATCGTGATCGGTTCTCTTATGAGGCATTGAACAGCGACGAGAGACTGAAAACGCCGATGTTAAAACAGGGTGGCGAATGGAAGTCGGTGGACTGGCAGACCGC
>JBAXOC010000069.1:0-7167 GCA_037133455.1 Comamonadaceae bacterium
TGGCCAACATGGCTGGGGGTGCCACTTGGCCATCGGCCAAAACGACTACTGGCGGCTCTAGGTCGACGATGCGAGAGATGCGCCGTGCGCAATCTTCGGGCGTGGCGTTGGTGATGTAGGCAATTTCCCGCTCACCCAAAATTTGAACGCGGTAGGGGTGGATGTAGTTGAGGTAGCCCACCAAATCGGCGCCTGATCGTGCTGCGCGAACCGCGACTTCGTCGAACCGCCGCTCTGAAGCGCCTAGCCCAGCAACCCACTCCCAATGTAGGTAATTGCGAAAGGCTTCAAATAAAACGTCAGCACTGACCGCGGTAGGTTTCACGTTTAGAGTCCTTTGAAACGCTCAGTGGGGTGAGGCTATCAATGCACGCGGGCAGACAGCCAGCCGGTTAACAAACCGTGAAGTTCTGCCGCGTCGGTGCTCGCGGTCAGTCGTTGGCGTAACTCCACATCACTCAGGAGCTCGGCAATTTCAGACAAAATTTCCAAATGCTTTTGGGTTGCGGCCTCAGGCACCAATAAAAAAATCAGCAGGGTGACGGGCAGATCATCGGGTGCGTCAAATCCAATAGGGGCCAACAGCTGAAAGACCGCCGCCATGGGAGACTTCAAGCCTTTGATACGCCCATGGGGAATCGCAACGCCATGACCTAAACCCGTAGAGCCCAATCGCTCTCTAGAGAAAAGACTGTCGGTAATGAGGGCGCGACTGAGGCCGTGTAAGTTCTCAAACAACAAGCCGGCTTCTTCAAAAGCCCGTTTTTTACTGGTCACGTCCACCTGGGCCAGGACTTGTTCAGGGGGCAATAGCGACGCAAGGCGGTTCATAAGTGAGCGGATTATGCACAAAAAAACCGCCCTGATAAGGGCGGTTGACAGTGATTTAGCGCCTATAGGCTTGTTCAACGACCTACATCAGTCGCTTTGGTGCCTCATGGTGGTGGTTTTTAATGCGGTCTTTGTGGCGGACCACTTGGCGATCGAGCTTGTCGACCAGGTCATCCACTGCGGCATACAGATCTTCGTGGGTGCTTTCGGCAAACATGTCGTTGCCTTTGACATGGATGTTGCATTCTGCGCGTTGACGGCCATCTTTTTCTTTTTGTTTTTCTACCGAGAGCAAAACTTTGATATCCACAAGCTGGTCAAAGTGCCTCGTTATTCGATCCAGCTTGCCGGTAACGTAAGAACGGAGTGCAGGGGTAACTTCCAAGTGATGGCCGCTGATCGTTAAATTCATAAATCGCCTCCAGTTGCATTCAAGGTGGGTTTTGCCCGCGCCCAAGGCGCTTGGCGCACTTTTGGAAATCGGCAAACAGTTGCTGCTTCCGATTTCACTATGCGCTTGTTTTTTGGTAATTGCAACGCCTTTCGATATTGCAGCGCAACAAGACCGCCGCTGGTGAGATAATTAAGGCATTCGCATTTTTGGAGAGCATTTCTTGGACAACTACCCCAGTCGGTAGCTTTCGGATGGTTGAGGTCTTAGAACCCATCGTTCGGAAGCTGCTTTATCGCCCCGCCCACCCGAAGCTTTGGTTTCAAACCTACATTCATCGCCCATGCTCAACATTTTCACCTTGGCCAACGGCCGCCTCTTCCAAGAAGAGATTGAGTCCCTGGAAGAACTCTCCAAATTCCAACCCATTTGGGTTGATCTGGAATCTCCCACCATCGAAGAAAAACGCTGGATCAAACAGTACTACGGCCTATCGATCCCTGAAGACGCGATGGACGAAGATATTGAGGAGTCTGCGCGTTTTTACGAAGAAGACAATGGCGAACTTCATATTCGCAGCGACTTCTTAATCGCCGATGAAGACGAGCCGCGTACCGTTCGCTGCGCGTTTATCCTGAACCAATTCAACGCCGATTTGCGCAGCAAAGGCATTCTGTTTTCAATCCACGACGAATCCGTTCCCGTGTTTCGCCTCTTGCGTTTGCGAGCAAGGCGCGCTCCCGGTTTGATTGAAGACGATAAAGACGTTTTACTCAAGCTCTTTGACGCTGATGCCGAATATTCAGCCGATACGCTTGAGGGTATTTATGACGAGCTAGAAAAAGCCGGTAAAAAAGTCTTGTCGGGGGATGTCAGTGATGCCTTGGCCGGTGAAGTGCTCGGCGCGATCGCACACCAAGAAGACTTGAACGGCCGTATTCGCCGCAACGTGATGGACACGCGCCGCGCAGTGAGCTTCATGATGCGCTCCAAAATGCTCAATAGCGAACAGTTTGAAGAGGCCCGCCAAATTTTGCGAGACATTGAATCGCTGGACTCACACACTGCATTTTTGTTTGACAAAATTAACTTCTTGATGGATGCGACGGTAGGTTTCATCAACATCAACCAAAACAAGATCATCAAAATCTTTTCTGTGGCCAGCGTCGCTTTGCTGCCGCCTACTTTGATAGCCAGTTTGTACGGAATGAATTTTCAGTACATGCCCGAACTGTCACAGACTTGGGGCTACCCCTACGCGCTGGTATTGATGGCTGCCAGCGCGGTCGTGCCGATGTGGTACTTCCGCCGCCGAGGTTGGCTCAAGTAACTCCAATCGCTTGGCAGTTACTTGGAGTCTCGCAGTTCGCGCCGCAGAATTTTTCCAACCGGGGTCTTAGGTAGGTCGGCCCGAAACTCAATGACCTTGGGCTGTTTGTATCCCGTGAGGTTTTCTTTGCAATGGGCACGCACTGCGGATTCGCTCAAGTTGGGGTCTTTTTTCACGATCACGAGTTTGACCGCCTCGCCCGTTTGTTCATCGGCCATTCCAATGCAAGCGCATTCCAAGACGCCCGCCAATTGGGCTACGACATCTTCAATTTCAGTGGGGTACACGTTAAAGCCACTGACCAAAATCATGTCCTTTTTACGGTCGACAATTTTGAAGTAGCCCTGTTCGTCCACGGTTCCGATATCACCAGACTTGAAGTAACCATCGGCCGTCATCACTTTGGCGGTTTCGTCAGGACGCTGCCAATACCCCGCCATCACCTGCGGGCCCTTGATAGCAATCTCGCCCGACTGCCCTGGCGGCGTTTCGTTGCCATCATCATCGAGCAACTTCATATACGTACTTGGAAGCGGAATGCCGATGGTTCCGGTATAGGCTGTATCGGTCACCACGTTGCAACTGGCCGAGGGCGAGGTTTCGCTCAGGCCATATCCCTCACAAATAGGACAACCCGTTTTATCAACCCATAACTTTGCGACGCTGCTTTGGACAGCGGTACCACCACCCACTGACACCTTGAGATGACTCCAGTCCACCGTATTGAAATCAGGGTGATTCGCTAAACCGTTAAAGAGTGTGTTAACCGCGGGAAAGCTGTGGATACGGTGCTTTGCCAACTCTTTAAGGACGGCGGGAATATCACGCGGATTGGGGATCAAGATCAATTTTCCACCGGTGCGCATGCTTAGCATCATGCCTACCGTGAACGCAAAAATATGGTACAGCGGCAATGCGCAAACGCCCGTGGGTTGTTCGTTCGCAGGGACCTTCACCATCACGGGTTGGTTCCAAGCTTCAGACTGCAAGACATTGGCAATCAGGTTGCGATGCAGCAAGACGGCACCTTTGGAGACTCCGGTAGTGCCGCCGGTGTATTGCAGCACCGCTACTTCGTCAGCATGTATCGTTGGCTTAGAAAATGGCGCGGCAGAGCCAATCGCAATGGCCGAATTAAACCGAACAGCGTGAGGCAGGTTAAACGGGGGAACCAGCTTCTTCACGTGGCGCACCACGTAATTCACCAAACCGCCTTTGAGCAACCCGAGCTGATCGCCCATGGCACACAACACCACATGCTTGACCGACGTGGCTTCCAAGCATTTTTCTAGCGTGTTGGCAAAATTTTCAATGATGACAATGGCCTTGGCGCCCGAGTCTTTTAACTGGTGCTCCAACTCGCGCGGGGTATACAAAGGGTTGACATTCACCACCACAAAACCAGCGCGCAAGATTCCAGCAACGGCCACCGGGTATTGCGGCACGTTAGGCATCATGATCGCGACCCGGTCTCCTTTTGCCAAGCCCAAGCTTTGTAAATACGCCGCAAAAGCTTGGCTTAATCGGTCGGTCTGGGCAAAGCTGATGTCCTTGCCCATGAAGCTGTAGGCGACCTTGTTAGCGTGTTTTTGAAAGCTTTCTTCCATCAACGCAACCAAGGACGGGTAAATAGACGCGTCGATATCCGCGGGCACGCCTGCGGGGTAGCTAGAGAGCCAAATGCGATCGGAACTTTGCATCGTTGTTTCCCTTTAAGAGTCTGCTGGAGCGACTTTATTCAATGGCCTTGACCATGTCTTCGACGACTTTTTTGGCATCGCCAAACACCATCATGGTTTTATCCATATAGAAAAGCTCGTTGTCTAATCCTGCATAACCCGCAGCCATCGAACGCTTATTGACGATGATGGTTTTAGCCTTGTAGGCCTCCAAAATCGGCATGCCGTAGATTGCGCTGCCCTTGATGTGCGCCGCAGGGTTCACCACGTCGTTAGCCCCCAAAATAATGGCCACATCGGCTTGACCAAATTCGCCGTTGATGTCTTCCATCTCAAACACCTGGTCATAAGGAACTTCGGCTTCGGCTAACAACACATTCATATGTCCCGGCATGCGCCCAGCTACGGGGTGAATCGCGTATTTCACCGTGATGCCTTTGGCAGTGAGCTTGGCCGCCAGTTCTTTGACCGCGTGTTGCGCCCGTGCCACCGCCAAGCCGTAACCCGGAACGATCACCACGGTTTCGGCGTTACCCAAAACAAAAGCGGCGTCATCAGCACTGCCGCTTTTAACTGGGCGCTGTTCCGCGCTGGCCGCTAACGCGGTACTGGCTTCGCCACCAAAACCACCCAAGATCACATTGAAGAAGGAGCGATTCATGGCTTTGCACATGATGTAGCTCAAAATCGCGCCCGACGATCCCACCAAGCTGCCAGCGATGATCAACATGCTGTTATTCAAACTAAACCCAATGCCTGCTGCGGCCCAGCCGGAGTAGCTATTGAGCATAGACACCACCACCGGCATATCAGCGCCGCCAATCGGAATAATGATCAACACGCCCATGACAAAAGCCAGGGCCAGCATGGCAAAGAAAGCATTCCAGTCGCCCTGCGCCGTGAAAATCAGCCCCAAGCCCACGGTCGACAAGCCCAACACCAAATTCAGTTTGTGTTGCCCTGCAAATTGCACTGGGGCACCTTGGAACAATCGGAACTTGTACTTACCCGAGAGTTTTCCAAACGCAATCACCGAGCCGCTAAAGGTAATCGCGCCAATGGCTGCGCCCAAGAACAATTCCAAACGGTTGCCTGTTGGAATCGGCGCGCCTCTTTCTAATCCGTGCAGCAAGGCGTGGGGTTCTGCAACAGCAGCCACAGCAATAAATACCGCCGCCAAACCGATCATGCTGTGCATAAAGGCGACCAGCTCAGGCATCTTGGTCATCTCAACGCGCTTAGCCATCAATGTGCCAGCGGTACCGCCCACCAGCAAAGCACCCAACACCCAGGCCATCCCCGTCATGCCATCTTGGCCCATGTGGGAAGCGAGTTTGACAATTAAGGCGGCGGTTGTTACCACCGCAACCGCCATACCGATCATGCCAAAGACGTTACCGCGAATGGAGGTAGTGGGGTGCGAGAGCCCTTTGAGGGCTTGGATGAAACAAACGCTGGCAAATAAATACAGCAGAGTCACGAGGTTTAGGCTCATTGCGCACCCTCCTTAAGCGTCACTTTTTTCTCTTTCTTTTTGAACATTTCGAGCATGCGCCGGGTCACCATAAAGCCACCAAAGACATTCACCGCAGCTAAGGCCACCGCCAACACCCCCATGGATTTACCCAAGGGCGTTTCAGTGAGCGCAGCGGCCAGCATCGCGCCGACCATAACGATGGCTGAAATGGCATTGGTCACCGCCATCAGCGGGGTGTGCAGCGCAGGGGTGACGGTCCAAACCACGTGGTAGCCGACGTAAATGGCCAACACAAAAATAATGAGGTTCAGAATAGTGGGGGAGACAACTTCCATGTTTTTTCCTAATGCTTTGGTTTTATGTTTATGTTGATGTTTAAGTTTTGCGCTTGACTTCGCCGGCCTGCGTCATCAAACACGCGGCAACGATATCGTCTTCAAGATCCACCTTGAAAGCACCCTCTTTGGTCAACACCAACTTCAAAAAGTCCAGCACATTGCGGGCGTAAAGCGCTGACGCATCGGCCGCAACCAAAGCCGGTAAATTGGTTTCTCCAACCAAAGTAACGCCGTGTTTGACCACCGTTTTTCCAGCCTCGGTCAAAACGCAATTGCCGCTGATACCGTCAGCCGCTTTGCCTGCTGCAATGTCAATCACCACTGAGCCGGGCTTCATACTTTGAACCATCTCTTGTGTTACCAAGACCGGCGCGGCGCGGCCCGGGATCAAAGCTGTAGAAATCACTACATCGGCCTGCGCGACCCGCTTAGCTACTTCTATTTTTTGGCGGTCCAGCCAACTCTGGGGCATGGGCCTGGCGTAGCCGCCCACGCCAACAGCGGCCTCTTTTTCTTCCTCTGTTTCATAAGGGACGTCAATGAATTTACCGCCCAAAGACTCCACCTGCTCTTTCACGCTAGGGCGAACATCAGAGGCTTCAATGACCGCGCCCAAGCGCTTGGCGGTTGCAATGGCTTGCAAGCCAGCCACACCCACGCCCAAAATCACGACCCGCGCGGCCTTCACCGTTCCAGCCGCCGTCATCAGCATAGGGAAAAACCGCTGGTAGGTATCAGCGGCAATCATCACCGCTTTGTACCCTGCAATATTGGCTTGGCTTGAGAGCACATCCATGCTTTGCGCTCGCGTGGTGCGTGGGGCCGCTTCGAGAGCGAAACTGGTTAATCCCGCCGCAGCCAAGCGCTGCAAGCCGGGCGCATCAAACGGGTTGAGCATGCCCACCAGCGCCGAGCCGGTTTTCATGTGCGCGAGCTGTTCTGGCGAAGGCGCTGCAACCTTGAGTACCAAAGCACACGCCAGCGCCGAGCTCGCGTCCACGATCTGGGCCCCTGCGAGCGCAAACGCCTCGTCAGTGACGCTAGCAGCCAGGCCTGCGCCTGACTCAATGGCTACGGTGTGCCCTTGGGCGATAAGTTTTTTAACAGTCTCGGGGGTAACG
>JBAXOC010000070.1:0-7162 GCA_037133455.1 Comamonadaceae bacterium
CGTTGTGCATGATGCTGGAATGCAAATGCATACAACCTTTGGGTAAACCTGTCGTGCCACTCGTGTAGGGCAAAACCGCTAGGTCGTTGGAACCCACATTAAGCGTAGGCACTGGGGCGTTGCACTCTATGGCTTCAGCCCAAGCATGCACTTGCCCGCCTTGCAAATCAGGCAACGGGTATCTGGTTAACAGCCAATCGACCCACGCAGCTGGCGGCACGTCGTCGCCCTGCTGTGGATCAAAACCATCGGTGAAGTGCGTGACGATGAGGTGACTAAGCCGCACATCCGGGGCGAGGGCCTCACTGGCCTTGGTTAATTCGTGGGCCAAATCCGACGTCGTGATGGCAACTTTCGCATCAGGGTCTGTGATGTAGTGCTTGAGTTCTTCGGCCCGGTTCATGGGGTTGACCGGAACCACCACGGCATTGGCACGCAAAATACCAAAGTGCGCAATCACCAATTGCGGACAATTTTGCATATTGAGCACTACCCGGTCGCCTTTTTGAACCCCCAATGTAGCCAAATAGGCTGCAAATCGCTCCGCCTGGGCATGCAATTGACCGTAGGTAGTGCGCCTGCCAAAAAATACCAAGGCTGCTTTATTTGGGTAGCGTCGGGCGTTAGTTTCTAAGTTGTCCCACAACGACGTGTTTGGCAGTGTGATGTGGCGTGGCAAGCGACTTGGCCAAAAACGGTAATGCGCGGGTTGCTCAGAATCGGGGATTGGCATGGTGGCTGCTGTAGTGTGATTTGTATGGATACTAGCTAGGAAAACACCCGTTATTCATATGATTATTCATTTTTAGCATAAAGTCCAAGCGTAAACCCCAATAATCTAATTCACATGTATGCATTACAGTGTCGCAACTTGCCGCTGGGCATCCTACATATCCATCTTTTTACTGGAGTATTTACTATGAAATTTAACCAAGTCAAAACGGCTGCCGCCTTGGTAGCTGTCATCGGAGCCGTACTATCCGCTCCCGCGCACGCTGGTAAAACACTCGACGGCATCAAAGCCCGCGGTCAAGTGATTTGCGGCGTCAATACCGGCTTGGCTGGTTTTGGTGCAGCCGACTCTAATGGCAAATGGTCTGGAATGGATGTGGACATGTGCCGCGCTATGGCCGCAGCTGTTTTGGGCGACGGAGAAAAAGTGAAATACGTTCCCCTGAATGCTCAGCAACGTTTTGCTGCACTGCAGTCCGGCGAGGTCGACGTTCTCGCTCGTAACACTACGTTTAGCTTGACTCGCGACGCGTCGCTCGGATTGCACATGACCGCTGTGACCTACTACGACGGCCAAGGTTTTATGGTCCCAGTGAAAAACAAAATTAAGAGCGCTAAACAACTCAAAGGTCAAACCGTTTGCGTTCAATCTGGAACGACAACCGAGAAAAACCTGACCGATTTCTCCAAAGCGAACGCTTTGAATATCAAACCGATCGTGTTTGAAAAATTAGAAGCTGCTGAAAGCGCCTACTTCTCCGGTCGTTGCGTGTCTTACACAACGGACGCATCTGGCCTGGCATCGACCCGCAACAAAGTAGCTAAAAACCCAGCTGAGCACGTGATTCTTCCTGACCTGATTTCTAAAGAACCTCTCGGACCTATGGTTCGCCGCGGTGATGACGAGTGGTTTGCGATTGTGAAATGGGTGGTTTACGGTTTGTTAGAAGCTGAAGAGTATGGAATTACCCAAGTCAATGTAGACGATCTCAAGGCCACAAGCAAAGATCCTATCGTTGGTCGTATCTTGGGCGCTACAGAAGACACCGGCAAACTCTTGGGCTTGGACAAAGAGTGGATGGCACGCGCAATTAAAACCACTGGCAATTATGGTGAAATTTTTGAACGCAACGTCGGTCCAAAATCTCCGATCATGTTGCCCCGTGGTTTAAACAATCTGTGGAACAAAGGCGGAATTCAGTACGCTCCCCCGATTCGTTAATTGAATCCTGCGAGGCGCATTCGAAGCGCGCTTCGCATCCAAGGGCAGACGCACATCATTGGGTCTGCCCTTTTTCATTGTTGAACTGCAAACTTCATTTTTCTTATGGCAACTCCCAAGGCTCCCCCACCACGCGCTTGGTCGTGGCGCAGTCAAGCTTTTCGCGGGCTGATGTACCAAGTCATTACCATTGCCATCATCGTTGGGGTAGTGGGTTGGTTGGTCCACAATACGGTTGTCAATATGCGCATCCGTGGCATCCAAAGTGGATTTGATTTTTTATTAGGCAGCGCAGGCTTTGACATCGGAGAGAGTCTGATCGCTTTTGATTCGGGCGAGGCCTATTGGCGTGCCTACTTGGTGGGTTTTACCAACACCCTGCGCGTTGCCGTCTTGGGCATTATTTTGACCACCGTTTTAGGAACGCTCATTGGGGTAGGCAGGTTTTCGCGCAACGCACTCATTCGGGGGCTGTGCCAAGTCTATGTTGAATTTTTCCGAAATATTCCGGTACTTCTTCAGCTACTCATGTGGTATCTCATGTTTACAGAGGTACTTCCCGCGTCATCAGAACCTTTGGTTTTAGGTCCGCTGTTTTTGAGCAAAGGTGGTTTGAATTTTCCGATACCGGTCTGGGCAACAGGCCATACCGTGGCGGCCTGGGGCCTGCTGATCGGCTTGGTAGTGGCTTGGTTTTACCGTCGTTATGCACAAAAAACGTTCGAGCAAACTGGCGTTGCTCAAAGTATTTTTTGGACGCCGCTACTTATCGCATTGTCATGTGGCGTATTGGGATGGTTGCTGGGTGGTGCACCGACCGCTTTGGATCTGCCTATCCAGGGCGAATTCGCGATTGAAAATGGCGGGGCTTTAACGCCAGAATTTTTGTCCGTCCTTTTGGGACTAACTATCTATACGGCGGCCTTTGTCGCTGAAGTAGTTCGCGGCGGCATTCAGTCCGTCGCACAAGGACAATCGGAAGCGGCGGCTGCACTGGGTTTAAGCAAAGGGCTTTCTATGCGTTTGGTGCAGTTACCCCAAGCCCTTCGCGTCATCATTCCACCTGTTACCAATCAGTTTTTAAACCTCACCAAAAACTCTTCTTTAGCCGTTGCCATTGGCTACCCCGATGTCGTCTCTATCTCCAATACAGCGATTAACCAAACGGGCCGCGCAGTCGAATGTATTGCCATCATCATGGTTGTGTATTTGAGTACATCCCTACTCACGTCGTTGCTCATGAATTGGTACAACCAACGCTCCGCCATTCTTGAGCGTTAAAGCGGAGTCAAACATATATATGACTGCTATTACTTATCAACCGATTAAAGCCCGCCCCGCGCCGATCAACACTGAAGGTATTGTCGCTTGGCTGCGCTTAAACCTCTTTGGTGATTGGAAGACCGCCTTAGGTACCGTCCTGATTGGGGCTTTGCTTATTTCCGTCCTTCCGCGATTTTTTGATTGGGCCTTGGTCAGAGCCGTTTGGGTCACGAACTTTGACGCCTGCCACGCTGATGGCGCTGGCGCTTGCTGGGGCGTTGTCGCAGAAAAATACCGCATTATTTTGCTAGGGCGCTACCCGTTAGAGGAACAATGGCGTCCGATCAGCTCTACCGCCTTACTCTTGGGCTTGGTCATCGTAAGTTGCATGCGCGCTTTTTGGCGTTCTGGCTTGGCCTTGGTGTGGGTTGCTGTGCTGGCCTATTTCTTTACGGTGATGCACGGTGGTGTTTTGGGCTTGAGTGTGGTCGACACCGATCGCTGGGGCGGCCTCCCACTGACGATTATGTTGGCTACTTTGTGTATGGGCATGGCTTTTCCTATCGCCTTGGTGGTCGCACTCGGACGGCGCTCTAACCTGCCGGCGATTCGCAGTGTTTGCACGGTCTATGTTGAGTTAGTGCGCGGCGTTCCTTTGATTTCTGTGCTGTTCATGGCCTCGTTCATGTTTCCTTTGCTCATGCCGCAAGGCGTCAGCATTGACGTACTGGTGCGCGTTGTCGCTGGAATAACCTTGTTTGCTGCAGCGTATATGGCAGAAGTCATTCGCGGTGGTTTGCAGGCGCTACCTAAGGGGCAAGTTGAAGCGGCAGCCACCTTAGGCTTGTCCTATTGGCAAACCCAGCGCCTGATCGTATTGCCCCAGGCCTTGGCCGCCGTGGTTCCAGGCATCATGAACAACTTTATTTCTACTTTTAAAGATACCTCGTTGGTCACCATTGTGAGTTTGTACGAACTCACAGGTGCAATGAGCTTGGCACTCAATGGGGATTCCGACTGGAGGCCATTCAAAATTGAGTGCTATCTCTTTATTGCCGTCATTTACTTTATCTTTTGCTTCTCCATGTCGCGCTACAGCATGTGGATTGAGAAACAAGTCAATAAAAGCCGTTTGCGTTGATTAACCAAACTTCATTTCGCTAGGAATTTTCATGTCTGAATCCATCATTACATTCAACAAAGTCAACAAATGGTACGGCAACAACTTTCATGTGTTGCGCGATATTGATCTTGACGTTAAACAAGGCGAGCGCATCGTGATTTGCGGCCCATCGGGCTCTGGAAAATCTACGCTCATTCGCTGCATCAACCGACTTGAAGAACACCAAGAAGGCCACCTCACGGTAGATGGTGTCGAACTCACCGATGACGTTAAAGCGATTGACGACGTTCGTAAAAAAGTAGGGATGGTGTTCCAACAATTTAACCTTTTCCCTCACCTCACGGTTTTAGAAAACCTCACGCTATCGCCCATGTGGGTTGGCAAGATGCCAAAAAAAGAGGCGGAAGAAAAAGCCATGGAGCAACTCCAGCGTGTGCGCATCGCAGAGCAAGCCTCTAAATACCCCTTGCAACTCTCTGGCGGCCAACAGCAAAGGGTCGCGATTGCAAGGGCTTTGTGTCTTAAGCCTAAAATCATGCTGTTTGACGAGCCCACCTCCGCCTTGGATCCGGAAATGATCAAGGAAGTTTTGGACGTCATGATCGAGATGGCCAACCAAGGCATCACCATGATTTGCGTGACCCACGAAATGGGATTTGCCAAAGCCGTTGCAGATCGAGTGATCTTTATGGATGAAGGTCAAATCATCGAGCAAAATAACCCGCACGACTTTTTCAACAATCCACAGAGTGAACGAAGCCGAGACTTCTTGTCCAAAATACTAGGCCATTGATTTGAACCAAACCCCAAAGCACGGCGAACTCGCACCGACTCAAGCCCAAACTCCGACCTTTACACAAAGCGAGTTTCGCCATGCATTAGGGCAATTTGCCACAGGGGTTACGGTAGTGACCGCCTGCAACCCAGCGGGTGGCTGGGTCGGGCTGACGGTAAGTTCTTTTAATTCCGTTTCCTTGGCCCCCCCGATTGTCTTGTGGAGCTTGGCGCTGAAGTCCTCTTCCATGTCAGTACTTCGCGCATGTTCTCACTACGCCATTAACGTCCTCAGTGCGGATCAAGTACATCTCGCCAATCAGTTTGCCACCAAAAATATTGATCGCTTTGAGGGCGTGGCCTGGAGCGCTGGTCACCACGGAGTTCCTTTGATTGAAGGTGCCGTAGCCACTTTTGAGTGCTTTAACCGCAGTCGCTATGAAGAAGGCGACCACGTTATTTTTGTCGGTGAGGTAGAACGCTGCAACCACCTGCAAGCGGCAAATCCCCTGCTCTACCATGGCGGCCAGTTTTACACCAACGCCATCCACTCCAAGCCTTAAATGACAGCCACGATTCAACGCAAAGACCATCTTGATGCGATGGCTATTTCTTTACTGCTTGCATGCTGCGCTTTATGGGGTTTCCAACAAGTCCTAGTTAAAGCAACGTTAGCGGAGATTCCACCCACCTTTCAAGCAGGATTGCGATTCTCAGGGGCGACTGTCTTTTTATGGTTGTGGTGCCTCTGGCGCAAGATTCCTTTATGGCAGCGCGATGGAACCTTACTGCCCGGACTTTTAACTGGCGCCTTTTTCGCTTTAGAGTTTTTCTGCGTGTTCTCAGGCATGCAATACAGCTCAGCCTCGCGCCTCACGGTTTTTGTTTACACCGCGCCACTGTGGGTTGCTTTGATATTGCCTTGGATAGTGAAGTCTGAACGCTTAAGCGCCGTTCAATGGCTGGGTTTGGTCTTTGCCTTTGGATCAGTCGCTTTTACCTTACGCGAAGGTTTTTTACAAGAGCTCACTCCCCTTCAGCATTGGGGCGACCTGCTCGGCGTCGGTGGCGGTATTTTCTGGGCCATCACTACTATTGTGATCCGAACCACGGCGATGGCAAAAGCCAGCGCTGAAAAAATGCTCTTTTACCAAGTGGGCGTGAGTTCAATCGCTTTGCTTCTCATGTCTTATTTTTCAAATGAAATCTGGCAATGGAATTTCAGTGCATTTGCGCTGACTTCCCTTTTGATTCAAACCACGGCTGGCGCATTCGCAAGTTACCTTGCCTGGATGTGGTTGCTTGGGCGTTATCCGGCAACCAAAATCGGGACATTTGCCTTTTTAACCCCCGTGTTCGCGCTTATTTTTGGTTCGCTATGGCTTGGTGAAGCCGTCACACTGTCGTTGCTAGGCGCCTTGGCGATGGTGGGGGTTGGAATCGCGTTGGTCAACAAACGCAAGTCTGCATAAAAAAACCCAGCCAGTTGAATGGCTGGGTTTTTCAATATGTAGGAAATTTATTTCAAGGCTTTGTAGCGCATGCGTTTCGGTTTGGCACCCTCTTCGCCTAAACGCTTCTTCTTATCGGCTTCGTATTCTTGGTAGTTACCGTCAAAGAATACCCAATGGCTGTCACCTTCACAGGCCAGGATGTGGGTAGCAATCCGATCAAGGAACCAACGGTCATGGCTAATGACCATCAAGGTGCCAGCAAACTCCAACAGCGCATCTTCTAAAGCGCGCAGAGTTTCTACATCCAAGTCGTTAGACGGCTCATCAAGCATCAACACATTGCCGCCGGCAATCAATGTCTTGGCCAAATGCAAACGCCCCCGCTCACCACCCGACAGCGTTCCCACGCGTTTTTGCTGGTCTGCGCCGTTAAAGTTAAAGCGCCCGCAGTACGCGCGGCTTGCCATCTGGAACTTGCCTACGTTGAGAATATCCAAACCGCCGGAGACGTCTTCCCATACGGTTTTGTCATTGGCTAAATCGTCGCGGTTCTGATCGACAAAGGCCATTTTTACGGTTTGACCAATCTTGACT
>JBAXOC010000071.1:0-7020 GCA_037133455.1 Comamonadaceae bacterium
ATTTTCCCTGAAATTGAATACGACAAGGTTGACGCCTTGCGCGGTCTCAATATCAGCATTACGACGACTGCTAAGACTGACGAAGAGTGCAAAGCGCTTCTCGCTGGCTTCCGCTTCCCGTTCAAGAACTGAGGTGACCCGTGGCTAAAATGGCTTTAATCGAGCGCGAGCTCAAACGTGATAAGTTGGCTGCAAAGTACGCAAAGAAATATGCGGAATTTAAGTCAATTGCCGGTGACGTAAAGCGTACCGACGAAGAGCGTGCTGCTGCCCGTCTGGGTCTGCAAAAACTTCCGCGCAATGCGAACCCTACCCGTCAGCGTAACCGCTGTGCCATCACTGGACGCCCTCGTGGAACGTTCCAGCACTTTGGTCTGGGTCGGGCAAAAATCCGTGAAATGGCGTTTGCCGGAGAAATCCCTGGCATCGTCAAGGCCAGCTGGTAAGCAGTAGGAGAACCAAATATGAGTATGAGTGATCCCATTGCTGACCTGTTAACGCGTATTCGTAACGCGCAAATGGTCGCTAAGCCAACCGTATTGGTGCCTTCATCCAAAGTGAAGGTTGCCATTTCCCAAGTCCTCAAGGACGAAGGCTACATTGATGACTTCAAAGTAACTGCAACTGACGGTAAGTCGGTTTTAGAAATCGCTTTGAAGTACTACGCAGGTCGCCCTGTCATCGAACGCATTGAGCGTGTCAGCCGCCCTGGCTTGCGCGTTTACCGTGGAAGCGATGCAATCCCCCAAGTCCAAAACGGCATGGGTGTGGCGATTGTTACGACGCCTCAGGGTGTGATGACAGACCGCAAAGCGCGGGCTACCGGTGTCGGTGGCGAAGTGCTTTGCTACGTCGCTTAACCCTACATTGAGGAGAAATAACAAATGTCCCGTGTAGGAAAACTACCTGTCGTTGTGCCTGCTGGCGTTGATGTCTCGTTAAATAACGATCAGATCAGCGTGAAAGCGTCTGGCGGCAACTTACACCTTGCGCAAAATGCCTTGGTGAAAATCGTCAATGACGCCGGCAAGCTGAGCTTTCAGCCTGCCAATGATTCGCGTGAAGCCGATGCTATGTCTGGAACCATGCGCCAGTTGGTGAACAACATGGTTGTTGGTGTAACAAAAGGGTTCGAGAAAAAGCTCAGCTTGGTGGGTGTGGGTTACAAGGCGCAAGCCACAGGTAACAAACTCAACTTGGCAGTAGGCTACTCTCATCCTGTCAATATCGATATGCCTGCTGGCATCTCTGTTGCGACCCCAACGCCCACAGAAATTTTGATCAAAGGCGCTGACCGTCAGCGCGTTGGACAAATTGCTGCTGAGATTCGTGATGTGCGTCCTCCTGAGCCTTACAAAGGCAAAGGCATCCGTTATTCGGATGAAAAGATCACTATCAAAGAAACTAAGAAGAAATAAGGAGCTGCACTATGTTGACCAAAAAAGAGCAACGTCTTCGCAGGTCGCGTCAAACGCGTATCCGTATTGCAAGTCAAGGCGTAGCCCGTCTGACTGTCAATCGTACAAATCTGCATATTTACGCCAGCGTTATTTCCGGCGACGGAAGCAAAGTATTGGCTACCGCATCGACTGCAGAAGTCGATGTTCGCAAAGCATTGGGCGGTGCAGGCAAAGGCAGCAATGTCGCCGCAGCCCAGTTAATTGGTAAGCGCGTGGCTGAAAAAGCCAAAGCGGTTGGCGTTGAAAAAGTCGCATTCGATCGTGCAGGTTTTGCATACCACGGCCGGGTAAAGGCTTTGGCAGATGCAGCGCGTGAAGCAGGCTTGCAGTTCTAAGCAGATCGGAAATAAAGATGGCTAAAGTTCAAGGAAAAATGCAGGGTAAGGCTGAAGGGCCTGAAGACGGACTGCGTGAAAAAATGATCGCGATCAATCGCGTGACCAAAGTGGTAAAAGGCGGCCGTATTCTCGGTTTTGCAGCCCTTACTGTGGTTGGTGACGGTGACGGTCGCGTAGGTATGGGCAAAGGCAAATCAAAAGAAGTGCCAGCTGCCGTACAAAAAGCGATGGAAGAAGCGCGCCGCAACATGATCAAGGTCACACTGAAAAATGGTTCGATTCACCACAAAGTGATGGGTCACCACGGCGCAGCCAATGTGATGATGGCACCCGCACCTAAAGGTACCGGCATTATTGCTGGCGGCCCGATGCGCGCTGTTTTCGAAGTGATTGGCATCACCGATATCGTCGCCAAGAGCCACGGATCAAGCAACCCTTACAACATGGTTCGCGCCACGCTAGATGCTTTGTCGGTTTCGACAACGCCCGCTGAAGTTGCAGCAAAGCGCGGAAAAACCATTGAAGAGATCTTCGTTTAAGCGAGGACGTCACTATGACAACACCACAGCAAACAGTAAAAATCCAATTGGTACGTAGTCCAATTGGTTGCAAAGAAGCCCATCGTGCCACTGTGCGCGGTTTGGGTTTGCGCAAAATGGGAAGCACAAGCGAGTTGGAAGACACGCCTGCAGTTCGCGGCATGATCAATAAGATCAGCTACTTGGTTAAAGTGCTCTAAGGGGTTGATGATGGAACTCAATGGCATCAAGCCCGCAGGTGGGGCAAAGCACGCGAAACGTCGCGTCGGTCGTGGAATCGGATCTGGTTTGGGTAAAACCGCTGGCCGTGGACACAAAGGACAAAAGTCGCGTTCGGGCGGCTACCACAAGGTTGGATTTGAAGGCGGTCAAATGCCTATGCACCGTCGCTTGCCTAAGCGCGGTTTCAAATCACATCTTTTGAAGTACAACGCAGAAGTCACCCTTACAACGCTTGAGTTGTTGGGTATGCCTGAAGTGGATATTCTGACTTTAAAGCAAGCTGGATTGGTGGGTCAAATCGCCAAAGTGGTCAAAGTTATTAACACCGGTGCGATCACCAAAGCAGTGAAACTCACTGGTCTGGGTGTCACAGCGGGTGCCAAGGTCGCTATTGAAGCGGCTGGCGGAAGCGTTGCTTAAGTTTTAGGGCGTATTTGTGGCAACGAACGCAGCTCAATTAGCAAAAACCGGCAAGTTCGGCGACCTGCGTCGCCGCCTTGTGTTTTTGTTGCTCGCGCTGGTGGTCTACCGCATTGGTGCACACATTCCTGTGCCTGGTATTGACCCCACGCAGCTGCAGCAGTTGTTTAAAGGCCAGCAAGGCGGCATATTGAGTTTGTTCAATATGTTCTCGGGCGGTGCGTTATCGCGTTTTACTATTTTTGCGCTTGGAATCATGCCGTATATCTCGGCTTCGATCATCATGCAATTGCTTGGCTATGTATTGCCAACTTTTGAGCAATTGAAGAAAGAAGGCGAAGCAGGACGCAGAAAGATTACCCAGTACACGCGCTACGGAACTTTAGGTTTGGCCTTGTTTCAGTCGATGGGTATTGCGCTTGCATTGGAAGCATCGGCTGGGTTGGTGGTAACACCCGGTATGGGTTTTCGCATTACTTCGGTGGTGACGCTCACTGCTGGAACCATGTTCCTCATGTGGTTGGGTGAACAAATTACCGAGCGTGGCTTGGGAAATGGTATTTCGATTTTGATTTTTGGTGGTATTGCAGCAGGTTTGCCCAATGCGATCGGTGGATTGTTGGAGTTAGTGCGTACAGGTGCAATGAGCATTATTGTGGCACTGGTCATTGTGGTGCTGGTAGCGCTGGTGACGTACTTCGTCGTTTTTGTAGAGCGCGGACAGCGCAAAATTTTGGTGAATTACGCTAGGCGGCAGGTCGGAAGCAAGGTGTATGGCGGTCAGTCCTCTCACTTGCCATTGAAGCTCAATATGGCTGGTGTCATTCCGCCCATCTTTGCCTCGTCGATTATTTTGTTGCCAGCAACGATTGCGAACTGGTTTAGTGCGGGTGAGTCTATGCGTTGGCTCAAAGACATTGCAGGAACACTGAGCCCAGGCCAGCCGATCTATGTGATGCTGTATGCGAGTGCGATTGTGTTTTTCTGCTTTTTCTACACTGCGCTGGTATTTAACAGCCGTGAAACAGCGGATAACTTGAAGAAAAGTGGCGCGTTTATTCCAGGCATTCGTCCCGGAGATCAAACGGCTAAATACATTGATAAGATTTTGTTACGTTTAACGTTGGCTGGAGCAATCTACATCACGTTTGTGTGTTTGTTGCCCGAGTTTTTGATTTTGAAGTACAACGTTCCGTTTTATTTTGGCGGCACCTCTCTGTTAATTATTGTGGTGGTGACTATGGACTTCATGGCGCAAGTGCAAAATTACATGATGTCTCAGCAGTATGAGTCCTTGCTTAAAAAAGCGAGTTTTAAATCATCGTAAGGTGGTGGGTTTTTAATTTTGGTGATTCTGCAGTGTGCTCATACCCGCAGAAAAAGGTTTTAGGAGAAATGAGATGAAAGTATCAGCTTCGGTTAAGAAAATTTGCCGTAACTGCAAAATTATCCGTCGTAAAGGCGTTGTTCGCGTGATCTGTACAGATCCACGCCATAAACAACGCCAAGGTTAATTGCAAGAGTTTTAGAGGACGAAAATGGCACGTATCGCTGGCATCAATATTCCGCCGCAACAGCATTCTGAAATTGGCTTAACCGCTATTTTTGGAATCGGTCGCACCCGCGCTCGCAAAATTTGCGAGGCTTGTGGCATTGCATATTCCAAAAAGGTCAAAGACTTGACCGACGGTGATTTGGAAAAAATTCGCGACCAAATCGCACAGTTCACGATTGAAGGTGACTTGCGTCGCGAAACAACGATGAACATCAAGCGTTTGATGGACATTGGTTGCTACCGAGGCTTCCGCCATCGCCGTGGCCTTCCCATGCGTGGTCAGCGTACGCGTACCAATGCGCGGACCCGCAAAGGTCCACGTAAGGCCGCCGCATCATTGAAGAAATAAGAGATTACTATGGCAAAAGCTCCTTCAAATAGCGCAGCACAACGTGTTCGCAAGAAAGTTCGTAAAAACGTTGCAGACGGCATTGCCCACGTGCATGCTTCTTTCAACAATACGATCATTACTATCACCGATCGCCAAGGCAATGCGTTGTCTTGGGCTTCTTCCGGTGGTCAAGGATTCAAAGGTTCACGTAAATCCACTCCGTTTGCTGCCCAGGTAGCTTCCGAAGTAGCAGGACGTGCGGCTTTGGAACAAGGTATCAAAAACCTTGACGTTGAGATCAAAGGACCTGGTCCTGGTCGTGAGTCTTCGGTGCGTGCTTTAGCCGCATTGGGAATTCGTATCAACATGATCGCTGATGTGACGCCGGTACCGCACAACGGTTGCCGCCCACAAAAGCGTCGTCGTATTTAATTTTTAACAAGCCCACCGCCAGCGGTTCTTGCTGTTGGCTCCCACACTTTTCGTGTGGCAGATGATATAAAAAGGAAGTTCAAGTGGCACGCTATCTAGGCCCCAAGGCCAAACTCTCACGCCGTGAAGGCACTGACCTGTTCCTGAAAAGCGCACGTCGCGCTATCGGTGACAAGGCAAAATTCGATTCCAAGCCAGGTCAACACGGCCGCACTTCTGGTGCCCGTACGTCTGATTACGGTTTGCAATTGCGCGAAAAACAAAAAGTCAAACGCATGTATGGCGTTTTAGAGCGCCAGTTCCGCCGTTATTTTGAAGAAGCAGATCGCCGCAAGGGCAATACGGGCGCAAACCTGTTGTTTTTGTTGGAGTCTCGTTTGGATAACGTGGTTTACCGTATGGGCTTTGGTTCCACGCGTGCAGAAGCCCGTCAGTTGGTTTCTCATAAAGCCATCACCGTGAATGGCCATTCCGTCAATATTCCTTCCTATATGGTTAAGGTCGGTGACGTATTGGCGATTCGTGAAAAGTCCAAAAAACAAACACGTGTTGCTGAAGCGCTTCAGTTGGCCCAGCAAGTTGGCATGCCATCTTGGGTTGATGTGAGCATTGAAAAATCGGAAGGTACTTTTAAAGCAGTGCCTGACCGTGATCTGTTTGGCGCTGATATCAACGAATCATTGATTGTTGAGTTGTATTCACGTTAATCCGTTTGAATGTTAGAAATCGTTCCTATGCCGTGGTTTTCTGCGGTGTAGGTGCTTCACCAGCCTTACCGACGTAACGAGTCGGGGGTATTGAGAGGAAGTCTGAATGCAAAGTAATCTACTAAAACCCAAAACCATCAGCGTTGAGCAAATCGGTTTGAACCGTGCCAAAGTGGCTCTTGAGCCATTTGAGCGCGGTTACGGCCACACCCTTGGGAACGCGTTGCGTCGGGTGTTGTTGTCATCCATGCCAGGGTACGCCGCAACTGAAGTCACTATTGCGGGTGTGCTCCATGAATATTCGTCTATCGACGGTATTCAAGAAGACGTTGTCAACATTTTGTTGAACCTCAAAGGTGTGGTGTTCAAGCTTCACAACCGTGACGAAGTCACCTTGAGCCTGCGTAAAGACGCCGAAGGAATTGTTACGGCTGCCGATATTCAAACGCCCCATGACGTTGAAATTGTCAACCCAGACCACGTGATTGCTCACTTGTCTTCTGGCGGCAAACTCGACATGCAAATCAAGGTGGAAAAAGGCCGTGGTTATGTGCCCGGTTCAATGCGTCGCCACGGCGATGAGCCTACCAAGTCCATCGGTCGTATGATTTTGGACGCGTCGTTCTCCCCTGTGAAGCGGGTGAGCTATGTGGTCGAGAGCGCCCGTGTGGAACAGCGCACGGATCTGGATAAATTGGTCGTTGAAATTGAAACCAATGGTGCAATTACCGCTGAGGACGCAGTACGCGCTTCCGCTCGCATCTTGGTTGAGCAATTGGCTGTATTTGCACAGCTCGAAGGTAATGAACTCGCCGGTTTTGGTGCACCAGCCGCCGGACGCGAAACCAAGTTTGATCCTATTTTGTTGCGCCCAGTAGACGAGTTGGAACTCACCGTTCGTTCTGCCAACTGCCTCAAAGCGGAAAACATTTACTACATAGGCGACCTCATTCAACGCACAGAAAATGAGTTGTTGAAAACGCCTAACCTAGGTCGTAAATCATTGAATGAGATCA
>JBAXOC010000072.1:0-7004 GCA_037133455.1 Comamonadaceae bacterium
GAGATGGGAACCACTTCACCGAGACCGAGTTCAAAAAACTCACTGAAGCGGCCGCCCTCCGTCATTCCCTCGGCCTTATTGGCCACCAGAAAACAAGATTTGCCTAATTTGCGTAAATATTTCGCAATTTCATGGTCCTGCGCCGAGACGCCATTGCGAGCATCCACCACAAACAAAACGACGTCTGCCTCTGCAACCGCTTGACGCGTTTGCTTAGCCATTTCTTTGTAGATTCCGTCGGCTGCATCGGGCTCAAAGCCGCCCGTGTCTACGACGATGAATTCATGTTTCCCGTGTTTTGCGTTGCCATAGTGGCGGTCGCGCGTGAGTCCTGCGTAATCGGCAACGATCGCATCCCGCGTTTTCGTCAGTCGATTGAACAACGTGGATTTACCCACATTGGGTCTTCCGACCAAAGCTACAACAGGTTTCATCAAGGATTTCTTATCTTTTTACTCAGGTCGAAACCCAAAAATACCGCCACGCTGCGTTACAACAACCAGGGTGTCACCCACCAACACAGGAGATCCCACAATAGGTGAACCGTCTGTCGCAATACGACTCAAGAGCGAGCCGTCTTTAGCGGACAAAAGGTGGATATATCCTTCAAAGTCGCCTACGGCAACTGACTGCCCCATCCAGAGTGGCGTTGACAACTCACGGAAACGCAACCGATCCACGCTCCATAAGCGTTCGCCGTCCGAACGCCGCCAAGCCACCACCTTGCCGTCACTTTCGGTACCAAAAATGGTGTCTGTATTGCCTGAGATTCCCGTAGATCCAGAGGCCGGCTTGCTCCACAGGGTCCGCCCCGCTTGGGCGTCAACACATGCCACCGCCGTTTGAAAGGCGCGAAGGCATACGTTGTCAGCGTTACGGCTCACGCCAGTCACTAAATCCACCAAGCGCTCGACTTCATTGACGCCACGACCTACCGCGACGCCTGCATCCCACCGGACAGTTCCGTTGAGAGGGTTTAAAGCAATCAAGCGACCACTCTGACCGGTCACCAAGGTATCTCCAACGGCCATCAATATACTGGCCTGACCCAAAATGAGGGAGTCCCCTGGGCGCTGTTGCTGCCACAGTTTGCGTCCTGAAAGTGCGTCAAACGCATAGACCGTCCGATTAGCAGTCATGACAAACACTCTCGATCCGGCGACCAAAGGAGCAGTGATCGTCACTGCGTTGAGTTTTTGACGCCAGAGTTCTTTGCCTAAAGCCAGCACAACCACATAGTTTTCTTGAGAAACCACCGCGACATACTTGCCGTCACTGCCCACACCTGCGCTTAGGGGAGAGGCTACATTTGCACGCCAACTTTCCACGCCAGTCTCCGCATGGATGTCTAGGACGATCCCTTTTTCTGACGCGGCAAAAATATGGTTGTCAACAGCCCGGAGCTCTAACCTTGAAAAGCTCGGTCCCATCGAGGCCTTCCACACCTGTCGCACCGCAATTTGCGATGGGTTGACTTCTAACGAAGTGGGTTTGACTTTTTCACTTCCAGCACATGCCTGGAACAGGGCTGCGGCTACAAGACACACTGCCCACCGACTCAACGATTGCACACTGATTTGCATTGGCATTAACGGTCTCCGTCGGCTGATTTTTTCGCACCATCTGCTGTAGATGCTTCAGGCTCGATACCTAGAGCATTCAATTTAACCCGGATCAAACGTCGGTATTCCGAACGCTCTTCCAAAGCGCTAAACGCCTGGAGATAGGCCGCTTTGGCTTCTGTTTTTTTGCCTTCCAGCATCCATATATCCCCCTTGCGGTCATCCACCAGGGCTTTAAAGGCAGGTGACTTTACGTCTTCTAGAACTTTGAGCGCACTCGCAAAAGCCTTAGTCTCCATATGCAGGCTGGCAAGTCGCAAGCGAGCGACAGACACATAGCCCTCATCCGATGCATGGTCAGCGGCCCATTGCAAAGCGGCTTTTGCAGTGTCTGTCTTTTGGGTATCAGCGGCCATTTTTGCCAATTGCAAAGCGGCCTGTTGGGTGTAAGTGGATGCCGGGAAACGTTCTTTCATGTCATTGAAAGTGCGCTCCACTTTGCTGAGATCCGCGCTTTGAAGAGATTTTTCCATCTCATCAAACATCACTGCAGATTGTGCTGCCTGGTTTTTCCTCCAGTAAGCGTATCCATTCCAAGCAGCCAATGAACCTAAAACCGCAATCAAAATCCAGGAGATTAGATTTCCGTATCGGCTCCAAAAATGCTTCAGTTCATCGAGTTGTTCTTGTTCTTCGAGATCGAGTTGGTGTGCCATAGCAATATTTCCGTTAAGCCTTCGATTGTAGGTGCTCAGCCCATTGCGGCAATTGACTTAAGGGCTCGAGTTGTTGGGCTTGGCTTGCGTCACGCAAGGATTTGATGGTGACACAACCCTGGGCTAGTTCATCGACTCCAAAAACCAAGACATAGCGTGCGCCTGAGGCATCGGCTTTTTTGAACTGGGATTTGATGCTCGCCATGGCCCCGTCTGCACTGGCGTGCATTTGGATAGAAACCCCCAAAGCCCGTAAGGTTTGAAGGTACGCACTCACCCGTGGCAAATCTGAGACTTCAGACACCACAGCATACGCATCCAAAGGTGCAATCTGAAGTGCGCCATCTTGCTCCTTCAGTAATTCCAAAACCCGCTCGACTCCCATAGCCCAACCCACAGCCGGTGCGGGCTTGCCTCCGATTTGCTCAATCAAGTAATCGTAACGGCCACCCGCGCAAATCGTGCCTTGGGATCCCAGTTGGGTTGTCACAAATTCAAACACAGTCAGGTTGTAATAGTCCATCCCCCGAACTAGCCGGGGGTTGAGCACATACGGAACGTCGTTGGCATCCAAGATCGCCATGACGGATGTAAGGTGGGCTTTGGATTTCTCACCCAAAAAATCGAGCAACTTGGGGGCAGACTCGATCACAGCTTGCATTTGCGGATGTTTACTGTCTAACAAACGCAAGGGGTTCAAGTGCAATCGGCGATGGGCTTCTGCATCAAGCACGCTGGCGTTCGATTCAAAATGTTGAATCAAAGCGGCCCGGTGATGATTGCGCTCCTCTGGCTGACCCAAACTATTGAGTTGCAAAACAACGTCTTTGATGCCCAACTCTTTCCACAAGGCATCGGCCATCAAAATCAACTCAGCATCGACCTCAGGGCCTGAAAATCCCAAAGCTTCCGCCCCGATTTGATGAAACTGGCGGTAACGCCCCCGTTGCGGGCGCTCATGGCGAAACATGGGGCCGAAGTAATACAAGCGCTTAGGACCGTTGTAAAGCATGGTGTGTTCAACTACCGCGCGAACCACTCCCGCTGTATTTTCAGGGCGCAGTGTTAAAGCTTCGCCGTTGAGTCGGTCATCAAAGGAATACATTTCCTTTTCAACAATATCGGTCACTTCACCCAAACCCCGGACAAATAAAGCGGTAGGCTCCACAATGGGAGTGCGGATATTTTCAAATGCGAAGCGGCGCATCAAGGCGCGGACCCGCTCCTCTAAAGCTTCCCAGCGTTCAGATTCACCCGGCAAGATGTCATTCATGCCTTTGACTGCAACTATTTTTTCAGCCTTTGTGGCCGTCATTTTTTCTGTCATTTTTCTTTAATTTGAAAGGGGTGCGCCAAAGCGCTGCTGAATATAGTTTTCAACCACCGCTTGAAATTCAGTAGCAATCGCGTCGCCGCGCAGCGTCATTCTTTTTTCGCCGTCAATAAATACGGGTGCGGCTGGGGCCTCACCGGTTCCAGGCAAACTGATTCCAATATCTGCATGCTTACTTTCACCTGGGCCGTTCACGATACAACCCATCACAGCCACTTTGAGATTTTCAACACCGGGATATTGCGTTCGCCAAATCGGCATTTGGTCGCGCAGGAAATGGTCAATTTGTTGCGTCAATTCCTGAAATGTAGTGCTGGTGGTTCTGCCGCAACCAGGGCACGCTGTGACGCTAGGTACATAGGAGCGAATACCCAAAGCTTGCAAAATTTCGGCAGCAACCACCACCTCCTGATTGCGGGACTCGCCAGGCGCGGGCGTCAGTGAGACACGGATCGTGTCGCCGATACCCTCTTGCAGCAAGATCGCCAGCGCAGCAGTCGAGGCGACCGTTCCCTTGGTACCCATACCCGCTTCTGTCAGACCCAGGTGCAGCGGGTAGGACGTTCGTTTTCCTAATTCACGGTACACGGTAACCAAATCCTGTACCCCACTGACCTTGCATGACAGGGTAATTTGGTGGGCTTGCATTCCCATGTTCTGCGCCACTTGCGCTGAACCCACAGCAGAAGCAATCAAGGCCTCGCACATCACCTTTTTCGCATCCCACGGGTCAGAGCGCTGGCTGTTTTCGTCCATCATGGAGGCTAATAACTCTTGGTCTAAGCTACCCCAGTTAACCCCGATGCGAATGGGTTTGTCCCAGCGCATCGCCGCTTCGATCATCAGTCCGAATTGGCGGTCTTTTTTCTCTCCTTTACCCACATTTCCAGGGTTGATACGGTACTTAGAAAGGGATTTTGCGCAATCAGGAAAATCTGTCAGCAACCGGTGTCCGTTGAAATGAAAGTCGCCAATCAAGGGGACTGAGACATCCATGCGATCCAACTGCTCACGAATAAAAGGAACGGCTTGCGCGGCTTCAACGGTATTGACGGTGATGCGAACCATTTCTGACCCCGCATTGGCCAATTCCTTGACTTGGATCGCCGTACCAATCACATCAACGGTATCGGTATTGGTCATGGACTGGATTCGAACGGGGGCGCCACCGCCAACCGTCACCACCCGATCGCCCCAAACTACGCGGGACTGCAGACTTTTGCGACTGGGGTCGCCGCTTAAATTCAAACTAGAAATATCTTGCATCATTGCACCTTAAATTTTGCAACGTTGTCTTGGGTCACGCCCGTCAGCGTGAAAGGTTTGTCTTTCCATTGCACATCGGTCAGGTCAGCGCGTCCCACAATGACGGAAAGCGGCAATGCACCTGAGACGGTAGCAGACTCGCCCGCCTCCAATCTTCGTTGGAAAAGAACGATGCCAGCTGCATCCGTGACTTCGATCCATGAACTTCCTCGCACCTTGAAAACCAATTCCGAACTTACCGCAACAACCACGGGCGCACTGCCATCAAGGGCCGTCTCAGGCATCGGGGCTGGAACCGCCGGAGCCACTGGCGCTTGTGGAACTTCTAATACGGTGACCGTAGAAGTGATTTCCGCAGACTGCGGAAAATAAGAATCCCACACTGATTCAAGGTAAGGCGAAAAATAAACCAGCGCGGCGGCGGCAACCAATAGGCCAGCAAAAATCACATGGGATGAGGCTGAAAAAAAGATGCGGAATTTGGCGCTCAGATGCGTCGACTCGCCAAAGGACCCCTTGATGTTCTCCTCAATATTGACAAAAACCGGCTTGGGACTGTCAGGTAAAAGTTCCAAGATACGTTGTGGCTCAACATCAAGGGTGCGAGCAACGCTTGAAGCCATAGCCCGCAAAAAAACGGCATTGGGGATTTGATCGAACTGGTTCTCTTCTAAAGCAGCTAGCTTTTTCACATGAATTTTTACCCGGTACGCGACGTCTTCAATTGACAATCCAGCGTCTTCTCTGGCTTGGCGCAACAGCGCGCCTGCAGTCATTGGCGCTTGGGCCGCAGTTTCGCTGGCGAGGGGTGAAATCAAACCGCTGACATCATCATTCATTGGTAGTGCCTCGCTCTAAAAACTGAGCTTCCTTGGAGTTAGGGAACCTTTGGACAAGCTCCGAACGTAAAGTCTCAACGGCTTTGGCATCACCTAACTTTCGCGCCACTTTGATTCCCAGCCACAAAGACTCCGCATTCGCTTGCTTCGTTTGATTAAGCCGAGCGACATAGCCTTGGGATTGGGTGTATTGTTCATTGTCGAACAAGAAATTCGACAAGCTAAAGGCCGCAGGCGCATTGGAGGGGTCGATGGCGTAGGCTTTTAATAAGCTGCTTTCGGCTTGAGTTATTTGTTTATTTTTTGCCTGGCACAGGCCCAAAATCATCCACGATTTAGCCCTTTCTTCCTCGACTGGGCTGGCAATCGCAGCGTTCAAATAGCGCGAGGCTTCCTCCATGCGACCTTGCTGGCACAGTAGCAATCCGAAATTGTGTTGGACTTGCACTGACGCGGGATTCAAATCGAGGGCTTTGCGAAAACTTCCTTCGGCAAGCACAGGCTCATTTAACTGCATGTAAATTAAACTGCGCAGGGCGACGGCCTCAGCAAGCGTCGGATCGGCAACCATAGACTGCTTCACTTCATCCAAAGCGATCGTGGGTTTTCCCGCATGAAAGTACGCAGTGGCCAATTCCAATCGAATACGCGCTCGCTTACGGGGTTCGGTCTCATCCGATGGAGTCACAAGATCTGACTTTGCGCTGGGTTGTGCTGAGAAAGTAGCGCATCCTGTAAGCCCCATTAAAGCGAGCGCTAAAAAAGGAAAAACAAGGAGCATGCGCATTAAGGAAAACATGTCAATCAACGCCGAGCGCCACATCGACCGCAGGAATAGGCATCGCGCTGCGTTGTTTTTCCATTCGAATCATCACCTGGGTTCGGTCTTTCACATCCCCAGCCAATTGACCGCAAGCCGCATCAATGTCATCACCCCGGGTTTTGCGAATCGTAGTGACCAAGCCGGCGTCCGTTAAGACTTTCGCAAAAGCTGCTACGCGCTCTGGACTGGAGCGTTTCAAGCCAGAGGCGGGAAAAGGATTAAAAGGAATCAGATTTAACTTACACCATGCCAGCCCGCCACCCGACTTACGGAGCAAGTCAAGAAGCTCGGCGGCGAGCGCAGGTGAGTCGTTCACTCCTTCGAGCATGCAGTATTCAAAGGTAATAAAGTCGCGAGGCGCATTATCCAAATAACGCACACAAGCCTGCATGAGCTCTGCGATGGGGTACTTTTTATTCAGTGGCACCAAGTTATCGCGCAAAAGGTCTTGCGGCGCGTGCAATG
>JBAXOC010000073.1:0-6841 GCA_037133455.1 Comamonadaceae bacterium
GCTTGATATTTTGGAGCAGTCTTCGACCGGGCGCATTCTCGAGTTTGACCCCGCTACCCAAGCCACGCGGGTGGTCGCCCACGGGCTGAGCTTTGCCAATGGGGTGGCATTAAGCCAGGACGGCCAACATTTGTTTGTGAATGAAACCGGCAAGTACCGCGTTTGGAAAATAGCCGTCATCTCCAATAACCTAGACGTTCGCCAAAATTCGAGTCAGGCGACGGTGTTGTTTGATAATTTGCCCGGGTACCCTGACAACCTGATGCGCGGCAGTGACGGAAAAATTTGGCTGGGTTTTGCCAAGCCGCGCAATCCGACGATTGACAATTTAGCAACGAAACCATTCATGCGCAAAGTGACCTTGCGATTACCGCGCGCGATGTGGCCTATTCCACAATCCTACGGTCACGTGATGGCCTTTACCGAAGATGGAAAAGTCGTGGCTGATATGCAAGACCCAAGCGGCAAATACCCCGAAAGTACGGGCGTGACGGAAACAGCCGATCGCTTGTACATCCAAAGTTTGCACGCCAAAGGTCTGGGTTGGATGCCTAACGTAACGGCTGGGAAATAGGCCCATGACGGTTGGCCTCAAAACCCTATCGGTGTATTTCGATGGGTCATGCCCTTTGTGTCAACGAGAGATCGCTATCTACCGCCGATTTCCTGAAGCCGCCGCTATTCAATGGGTGGACGTCAGTAACGGAGAAGATTTGGGCACTGATCTCAGTTGTGCGGCTGCGATGGCGAGGTTTCATGTGCGTGACAGCGATGGCCGATTGTTTAGCGGAGCATCTGCGTTTTCTCAAATGTGGCGTCAATTTCCGGGTTGGCGCTGGCTGGGTTGGCTGTCAGCTTGGCCACCCATGTCTTGGTTGTTTGAGCTGGCTTACCGTTTGTTTTTGCCGATTCGCCCGACCTTGCAAAAGTGGGCGCGGCGCTGGTCTAGCTAAGGGCCGTTAACTCTAAGCCGATACGCTCTACCTCTTGCACCAATAAAGCCAGATCGGCACGCGTGGTGCGGTGGTTGGTGATGTTGACGCGAATGGCGTTGCGGCCGTTGACCAGGGTCGTAGACGGCGCAGCGATTCCTTGGATCTGCAATTGAATCACGATCTCGCCGTTGAGCGCGTCAGTGGTTTTATTGTCTTGGCCTTCAGCTTGGTAGCGAAAGCAACAAATATTCGTCGCGACCGGCGCCATTAGTCTTAGATGCGTGTGGGCTTCTACCAGTTCGCCAAGGTACGCGGCCTGTTCGCAATTTTGCGTGATCAACGCGCCGAGTTTGGCGGTACCGTGTTCAGCCAATTGCGCCCACACCTTCAACGCCCGAAAGCCGCGTGAGAGTTCGGGCCCGTATTCCACCGGCCATGGGTTGCCCGCGGCCAACCCACGCTCAGCGCCCTTGAGGTATTCCGGACGTTCTGAGAAAGTACGGCGATGGTCTTCCTCACTGCGCATCAAAATAAAACCTGCGTCGTAATTCACATGCATCCACTTGTGAAAGTCAAACGCCAGCGAGTCTGCGCGCTTGATCCCTGAGAGGCGCGGACTTAGATGCTCGCTAAGAACCCCCAGAGCGCCAAACGCGCCGTCGATGTGAAACCAGATGTTTTCAGATTGAGCGATGTCGGCCAAGGTTTCCAAGTCGTCAATCGATCCTACGTTGACCGCGCCCGCTGTACCTACGATGACAAAGGGTGTCAAGCCGGCCGCACGGTCTTGGGCGATGGCGGCCTGAAGTGCTGCGATGTCCATTTCAAAGCGCTCGTTGACCGCAATTTTGCGCAGCGCGTCTGAGCCTAGGCCCAAGATATCAAAGGCACGGGCGACGCAGGAATGGGTTTGCTCCGAGGTGTAACCCACCAACGGGCCCAACGCGTTTTGTTGCAGACCCGTTTTTCGGTTGCTGAAATTAAAGCAGCGGTCCCGCGCGGCTTTTAAAGCGATGACGGTCGCAATCGACGTACCGCTCACAATCAGGCCGCTCGAAGTATCAGGAAACTGAAACAGTTCGCGACACCAATTCACAACTTGTTTTTCTACGTACATTGCGCCATGGTCGCGCCCGCCGAGGTTGGCATTGATGGCTGCAGCGGTAATGTCAGCCATCAAGTTGCTTGGCGTACCAGAGCCGTGAACCCAACCAAAAAATCGGGGATGCGTGTTGCCTACGCCAAAGGGCAGCAGGGCTGTCATGTGGCCTTGGGTCGCCTCGGCGCCTATGCCATCAACCGGCAATGGCCCTTGGTAGTTCGCTTGCAGCGCGGGTGGAAACGGGTTCCATATCGGGCCCTCGCGGTAAGTTTCCATGCGGTCTACTGCTGCATCAAGCATCCGATGGGCTTGTTCGCGAAACGCAACCCAATCGGTGGGGTCTAGCGTTTTCTCAGACGCAAAGCTCGGATGTTTGGGTGACTTCATGGCTGGTCTTTCGGCGCTGAATCAATTGCGTTGGCAGCGGCCGCAGTCGCGGCAACTTGAACGATTTGACCAATGAGGCGGCAGTCTTCAGGTGTGAGGGAGAGGGGCGTGCGCAGGTCAAGTAATTGGCGTAAAACGCCTTGCGACTTGGGCATGGGCGCTTGTTCTGGCAGGTAATGCCAGTGGCCAAAGTTGCTGGTAAAGGCGGTTGGAATGCGCAGCCCAAACCATTTGATGTACAAGCCACGCGCTGCGCATTCAGCCAAGAAGTATTCGATTTGCGCCGGCGATAAGTCAAGCGAAAACTGGATCGAGCTGGGGACGAAATCTTCACGCGCATCGCGCACAGGCAGCGTGAGATGGGGTGCGGCTGCAAAGCCGTGCGCCAAGTCATCATAAATACGCCGCCAGCGCAAACCCCGCTCCGGCAGCAGCGCAATTTGCGGACGCAACAAGGCTGCGGCGAGGTTGGACATGCGCATGCTGAAATTCGGCGTGACATAACGCCAGCGCTCAAACACTTCGGCTGAGGGCCGCAACACGTGTTGGTCGTACATCATGTAGCATCCCGACATCAAGATGACTTGGGCTGCTATGTCTTCATCGTTGGTAACTAAAAGGCCGCCCTCACCAGCGTTAATGTGTTTGTAGGTCTGGGTGCTGTAACAACCGACATGCCCAAAGGTTCCGGTGTGTTGGCCGTCCCATCGGGCGCCCATGGTGTGCGCGCAGTCTTCGACCAAAGCGATGCCATAGCGATCACAAATATCGCGCACCGCACGCAGGTCCGTGATGTGGCCGCGCATATGCGAAAGCAAAAATACTCGCGCTCCGCTGCTGGCGGCTTTGCGCTCTAAATCCGCGAGGTCGGTGGTGTAGTCCTCTAGCGTTTCTACCAAGACCGCAGAGGCGGCCGCGTGGGCAATCGCACCGGGAACTGGCGCGAGCGTGAAGCTACTGGTGAGTACTTTGTCACCGGGTTTCACGCCCAGGGCTTTAAGCGCCAAAAACATCGCCGCTCCACACGAACTCACAGCCACACAATATTTCGCGCCCACATAGGCCGCGTACTCTTGCTCCAACAAGGACGGCTCGGGTGTGCCAGAGCCTTGTTCGCCGTAGCGGTGCAAGCGTCCAGTGCGCATGAGCGCCACAGCTTGCTCAATCGCAGTTTCAGGAATCGGTTCCGATTGGCTTAGGTCTTTGCCAAACCACAGGCCATCGGTGGATCGGGGAGGGGCTGTGGTGGTACTCATGTCAGTGTTGGTGTCCTTGGAGGGTACCGAGTTCAAAGTGTTCTTCTGGGAAGTATTTTTTCAATCGGATGTCGCCGGTTCTGGCGTGGCCTTCCATGCCTTCCAACCGGGAGATACGCGCTGCGACCTGGCCGACCTCGCGACTGGCGGTTCGGTTCAGTCGTTGGTAGGTGACCGTCTTGATGAACTTGCCAACGCTCAAGCCGCCAGAGTAACGCGCTGCGCCGCGGGTTGGCAAGATGTGGTTGGGCCCGGCGCATTTGTCGCCGTAGGCCACGGTGGTTTCTTCGCCCAAAAACAGCGAGCCGTAGTTGGTTAGTCGCCCTAGCCACCAGTCCAAATCAGAGGCCAAAATTTGAAGGTGTTCGGGCGCGTAGCGGTCGCTGATCTCGCAAATCGCTTCGCGGGTTGGCGCGTAAACCACCTCGCCGTAATCACGCCAAGCGGCACTGGCCGAAGAGCGAGCGGGCTCGGGCAGGGCGGCGATCACGCGCGGCATGATGGCAATGACTTTTTCGCCTAATGCGCGTGAGGTGGTGTAAAGCCACACGGGTGAGTCCGGTCCATGTTCGGCCTGACCCGCCAGATCGGCGGCAACAATTTCGGCGTCGGCGTTCTCATCGGCAATGATGGCCGACTCGGTTGGGCCGGCAACCACGTCGATTCCAATACTGCCAAACAGTGTGCGTTTGGCTTCGGCCACAAAGCGGTTGCCAGGGCCCACGATGATGTCTGCTGGAGCTTTGGCGTAAAGGCCGTAGGCCAGGGCAGCAATAGCCTGAACGCCGCCGAGCGCCAGAACGGTGTGGGCGCCGCAGAGTTGCATGGCGTAAAGAATCGCTGGGTTAACGCCTGCTTCTTTGTGGGCTGGTGAGGTGGCAACGATATTGGGAACGCCCGCCACTTGGGCGGTACACACGCTCATGATGGCGGAGGCCGCATGGGCATACCGTCCGCCTGGCACGTAGCAACCCGCCGTATTAACCGGAATCAGTTTTTGTCCGGCTACCAAACCGCTCATTAACTCCACCTCAAACTCCCCCAGCGAGTCGCGCTGACGCTTAGCAAAGTCTCTTACCCTTTGGTGGGCAAACGCGATGTCTTGTCTAACCGTAACTGGTACGCGCTTGACGGACTCAGCAATATCAGCCTCACTGAGCAAGATCTTGCCCTTGTAGCCATCAAGCTCTCGGGCGTAGCGCTCAACTGCGGTGCAACCCTCGGCCTTGATCTCGGCCAACATACGCTGCACCGTCTCGCCGGTAGCGGCGTCAATGGTGGCTTGGGGCGGCGTTGCTTTTTTGAGGTATTCGGTGGTCATGTGGGGCCCTCTTTCAGTGAATGGGCCATGGTAGTACCTAGCCATTCCTAGCGTTAGAGCCATAATTAGATTTCATTAGTGCCAGAAATGAAAATTTTAGTGTTTCCTATTCAACACTGGCTTGAAAACCAGGGTATTGCCCATGCTCCATTTACCCCCTAGCGTCTCTTTTATTGAACGCGGCTGGCTTTCCTCTAACAACATTGTGTTGCAAGATGAGGCGAAGGCGGTGCTCATTGATTCGGGGTATTGGACGCACGCAGAGCAAACCCATGCCTTGGTTGCGCACCACCTTGGCGGGCGGCCGCTTCAGACCCTGATCAACACCCATTTACACAGCGACCACTGCGGGGGCAACGCGCTTTTGCAGAGCGCTTACCCTGGGCTTGAACTTTTGATTCCCCCTGGGCACGCCGCGTATGTTGAAAACTGGGACCCTAAAGCGCTTTCCTTTACGCCCACAGGCCAGCACTGCCCTCCATTTCGCCATACCGGAGTGATCCAACCGGGTGCAAAGTTCATCGTCGCCGGCAAAGAGTGGCAGTGCCATGCAGCCCCCGGGCATGACCCCAATGCGCTGATTATTTTTAATGCGCAAGACGGAATTTTGATTTCTGCTGACGCGCTGTGGGAAAACGGCTTTGGCGCGGTTTTTCCAGAAATTGAGGGTTTTGAGGCCTTTGATGAGGTTGAGGCGACGCTGCAAATGATCGAAGAACTCAAGCCACGCTGCGTCTTACCGGGTCACGGCGGTATTTTTGAGGATGTGCCAGCCGCACTCTCCCGCGCCCGAAGCCGCTTGGCACAATTTCGAGCCGCCCCCGACAAGCACGCCAGCCATCTTGCCAAGGTGCTCCTGAAATTCAAGCTCCTTGAATTACAACGGGTCTCTTACACCGAGTTTTACGCCTGGTCTGAAGACCTGTCCTATTTACGCCTTGCGCACAAAGAATACGCAGGGCCTGTCACGTACAAAAACTGGATTCGTGACTTGTGTCTTGGCTTGGAAAAAAGCGGTGCTTGCAGTATGGATGGCGACTTTATTTGTAATGCAAATTAGAGCCACTGCTGGCGTACCCAGCAGTGGCTGTTTTTGGTCACAATCAATTATTTGACTGCAAGTTGACGCAGTGCGCTGGCCCAATCTTCAATGTGGTGAACTTTGACGCTTTGTCCATTTTGGATAGTGTGGATGTCAATCGCCATGGCTTGAAAACTTTTGCCATTGGTGGGCGAACCAAACATAGGGCCCACTGGCGTTCCAGATAAGGTTGAGCGAACCACAATGCGGTCGCCTGAGACCATGACATCGCGAATTTCCCACTTCAAATCAGGAATCAGTTTGCCAAAACCCATGACTTGGTTAATGAAAGCTTCACGTCCTTTGAAATTCGTGTCGTCCGAGTAAGACTTCCAGTCGGGGGCCAGAAATTTTTCTGCGATACCGCGGACGTCCTTCGTGGCAGGTAGCGTGAGCATGTTGTAAAACGGCTCAACCATTTGGCGTGCCGCCTCAGTTGACATGTTGCTTTGCGCCAATGCGGAGCCACTTGCCATGGTGACTGCCAAAGCGGCAGCTGCAGCGGCTTTAGAGTTGAAAAGTGATGTGTTCATAAAAAATCCTTTGTTAAACCCGTCTCTCTTGGAAACGTGAGGCTAGTGTCAGGGGGTGCGTGTGTTTGGAAAAGATCAGGATCTGCCTTAAAATGGTAAAAAACGGACATTTCATGCCAAACCATTCCAGCGCCAACGCCAATTCAATCGCCCCCCTTTCATTCAAACACTCTGCTGATGAGCGTTTGGGTATAGAGATGCTTTCCATTGCGCAGTTGCGTCAGCG
>JBAXOC010000074.1:0-6750 GCA_037133455.1 Comamonadaceae bacterium
CGGTGGATATGAAGGTGCTGATCGAGCAAATGCGCGAACAGGTTCAGAACATAGAATAGGACGATCCTCAAACCGCCTCCAAGCGCCTATTTCTATGGATTACCCCGGGAACCTCTTTGTCGTTGCAGCCCCCAGCGGGGCCGGAAAGTCCAGCCTGGTCAAAGCGCTGCTGGAATTGGATTCGCATGTGCAACCCTCTGTTTCGCACACCACGCGCGCGCCGCGCGGCCAGGAAAAACACGGTCGTGAATACTTTTTTGTCTCCGAACAAGAGTTTGATGCCATGGTCGCGGCCAACGGCTTTGTGGAATGGGCGCATGTGCACAACCACCGCTACGGCACATCCAAGCGGGCGATTGAAGAGCGCATGGCCCAGGGTGCAGACGTGATTCTGGAAATTGACTACCAGGGTGCCATCCAGATAAAGAAAATCTTTGCCAACGCGATCTCGATATTCATTTTGCCGCCGAGCTGGGAAGAGTTGCGTTCGCGTCTGGAACGCCGCGGCGAAGACGCGCCACAGGTCATTGACGTGCGCATGAGAAATGCCGCGATTGAGGTCTCGCAGGTGGATAAATTTGACTTCGTTATAATCAACGAGCTGTTTGACCGTGCGCTCTTCGATTTGAAAGCCATTGTTCACTCCCAGCGGCTCAAATTTGCAGCGCAGCGTCGTGCCCGAGCCGAAACATTCAAAGCGTTGCTTATCCCCTAGTCCTTCGGAGAATCCCATGGCCCGTATTACTGTAGAAGACTGCCTGGTGCAGATCCCCAATCGCTTTCAATTGGTGCTGGCTGCCACTTACCGGGCCCGCATGCTGAATCAGGGTCACACGCCCAAGATCGAAAGCAAGAACAAGGCTGGCGTCACCGCCCTGCGCGAGATTGCTGCCGGAAAAATCGGCATTGAAATGCTGAAAAAAGTTCCCCTCTGAGCCAAAGCGCTCCAAAGACGCACCGCTCGCGGTGCTTTTTTTTGTCCATTTGAGGGCACACAGGCCGAAAGCATTTTTGGGCACGCTACATTTGAGCCATGGGCACCCCCACCAACAACACGCCTCAAACGAGTGTCGCCACCACAGCAAAAGCCCCACACGCGGCTGCAGTCAATGCTGCTGCGGCCAGCTTTGCGGGACTCACTTCCAAACTCGACTATCTGTCGCCCGAGGATCTCGAGAAAGTCCGCCAGGCCTACCGGTTTGCCGACGAGGCCCACCTGGGCCAGTTGCGCAACAACGGCGAGCCTTACATCACCCACCCGATTGCCGTGGCAGCACAGTGCGCCGAATGGAAAATTGATGCCCAGGCACTTATGGCCGCCTTGCTACACGACGCGCTGGAGGACTGCGGCGTCACTAAAGCTGAACTAATTGAACGCTTTGGCTCACCAGTCGCCGAACTGGTGGACGGACTCACGAAACTCGACAAGCTGCATTTCAACACCCGGGAAGAAAACCAGGCCGAATCATTTCGCAAAATGCTGCTCGCGATGGCGCGTGATGTTCGCGTCATCCTCATCAAGTTGGCCGACCGATCGCACAATATGCGCACCCTGGGCGATGTGCCACGCACCAAATGGAGCCGCATTGCATCAGAGACCATCGACATTTACGCCCCGATTGCGCATCGACTGGGTTTGAACCAGACTTACCGCGAGTTACAGGATTTGTCGTTTCGATACCTGCGACCCTGGCGTTACACCGTCCTGTCAAAGGCGGTTGCCAAGGCGCGAAGCCGACGCCGTGATTTGATCCAAAAAGTGCAGAAGGAAGTGGAAACTGCTTTTGCAACGGCGGGCATAAGCGCGCGAATTGCAGGACGTGAAAAAACGCTTTTCTCCATCTACAAGAAGATGGATAGCAAGCACCTCAGCTTTGCCCAAGTGACAGACATTTACGGTTTTAGGTTGATATTGCCGAAAGTTATCGACTGTTATACAGCATTAGGCGTTTTGCACCAGCTCTACAAGCCATTGCCAGGTAAGTTCAAAGACCACATTGCCATCGCCAAGCTCAATGGCTATCAGTCTTTGCACACGACCTTGGTGGGGCCATCGAACGTGAATGTGGAGTTTCAGATGCGTACCGAATCCATGCACGTGGTGGCCGAGTCGGGCGTAGCTGCGAATTGGCTCTACAAGGTCAACAACCCAGATGAGGCAACCTCCGACCGGCTTGGCACCAAATGGCTTCAGTCGCTATTGGATATTCAAGATGAAACCCGCGATGCGGGCGAGTTTTGGGACCATGTCAAAGTAGACCTATTCCCTGATGCAGTGTACATATTCACCCCTAAGGGGCAGATCATGGCCATGCCGCGGGGAGCCACCATTGTTGACTTCGCCTACTCAATTCACAGCAACGTCGGTGATCGCACTGTATCCGCTCGCATAAATGACGAACAAGTACCACTACGCACCGAACTAAAAAATGGCGATGTCGTTGAAGTTGTCACCGAATCCACAGCAACACCTAACCCCGCCTGGCTTGGATTCGTGAGAACTGGGCGTGCGCGTTCAAAAATTCGGCACCATTTAAAAACCATGGCGCACACGGAGTCCGAAGAGCTGGGTGAAAAGCTGTTGGCCCAAGCGTTACGGGCCGAAGGCATTGATCGTTTTCCTGACGATGACGCGATATACGAACCCATTTGGGATAAATTGCTGCGTTTTACTGGCAGCAAGACCCGTCACGAGTTATTAACCGATATTGGCCTTGGCAAGCGTATTGCCCACATCGTAGCGAAGCGTCTGATGCTGCTACTGGCAGACAGTGGCCAGCGCCCTGACGCCCTGCTGTTGACCCGCGAACGATTTACTGCGCACGAATCAACCTCTCAGGGCTCCATCACACTGGACGGTAGTGAGAACGCCTCGGTACAGTTTGCGAAATGCTGCCGCCCCATACCTGGAGACACCATCGTGGGCTACCTGGGGCGTGGCGAAGGCTTGGTGGTGCACACGAGCGACTGCCCGGTAGCCAAGAAACTCCAGCACAAAGACAGTGAACGATTCATAACGGTGGAATGGGCAGACGAACCCGTTCGCACATTTGAAGTCGGCATCTTCGTCACCGCAAAAAATGGGAAAGGGGTTTTGGCCAAAGTGGCCGCTGCATTAGCCACAGCAGAGGCCGACATCGCGCACATCGACATGGGCCATGATGGTGCACAAGATGACGTTGAATTCCGATTTGTAGTGGGTGTGCGCGACACCGCCCATCTAGCGGTAGCGCTGCGCAACCTTGGCAGGACAGCTCCTGTCATGCGTGCAGAGCGGCGCAAAGTACTCGCCAGCAGCTAATCTGCCGGCGGCGCGGGATAGCTAACCGACAGTACCTCAATCTCTTCCACTCGACCGGGCATCACCAACTTCAGCGTGTCTCCTGTGCGGGCTTTGAGCAACGTGCGGGCAATAGGCGAAATCCAACTGACCTCGCCCTGCGAGCTGTCCGCCTCGTCAATCCCGGCAATGGTAATCGTGCGCTCCAATCCAGACTCATCGACGTAAGTCACTGTCGCGCCAAAGAAAATCTGTTCATTGCCAAAATGAACCGACGGGTTGGCAATCTCCGCAATTTCCATGCGCTTGGTCAGGAAACGAATGCGGCGGTCAATCTCACGCAGGCGCTTTTTGCCGTACAGATAATCACCGTTTTCGGAGCGATCTCCATTGCTGGCGGCCCAAAAGACAGCCTCGACCATCTTGGGCCGCTCATTGTCCATGAGGTCCAACCATTCTTCGCGTAACCGTGCATAGCCTCGGGGAGTGATGTAGTTCTTGCCACCTGCTGGAATGGGAGGCAACTGCAGATCGTTATCGTCGCCGTCGGAGTCCGACTCTTTGGTAAAAGCCTTGTTCATGGAAGTCCGCGCAAAACGCCCGAAACGTAACCGGGCCCGCCAGGTTCTGAATAAGAAAATGCCCCTGAAATCTTTCAATTTCAGGGGCAATTCATTTGGTGCGGCTGGCAGGAATTGAACCCACGACCCCTTGGTTCGTAGCCAAGTACTCTATCCAACTGAGCTACAGCCGCTAAGCTGCAAATTCTATCACAGGTTCATCAGCGCTCGGGCCTCGCTAGGCGACGCAATGGACCGGCCTGCGCGCTCTGCGCAGCGTGCTAATTCTGCGATCAAGGCACCGTTTCCACTAGCACGTTTTCCATCGGGCAAGTAAAAAGTATCTTCTAAACCGGTTCGCAACATTCCCCCCATATCGGCAGTTTTTTGATGCACGGGCCAAATTTCTGCGCGACCAATCAGCGTGCTTTGCCAAATGCTATTGGGCGCCATATAGCGTGGCAAAAGCGCTAAGAGTTCAGTATCGCAGGGCATCCCTGAAGCCACGCCCATGACCAAGTTGTACTCCGCTTTACCCATGCTGGGTTTGAGCATTCCTGCTTTGATATACATCGTGACGGATCGCACAATTCCCACATCAAAACACTCAAACTCAGGGTGGGTGCCACAGTCGGCCATTACGTCTAAAAACTGCTGCACCTTCGCAACGGGATTGTCAAACACCATGGGCGGCCAAGCCCATTGGCCGTCTTCTTTGATCTTGAGGTAGTTCAAACTGCCGGCATTACACGCTGCAATTTCAGGTTTAATCCGGCGAATACAGTCCAACGGGCCGCTGATATCTTTACCAACAACGCCAGTGGTGAGGTTGATGATGACGCCAGGACAGGCATCACGAATCGCCGTCACAACCAACTCCATCACATCCGGATCCCACGAAGGTAAATGTCCCTTGCCTGGTTCTTGTTGGCGCACATGGACATGCATGACGCTGGCTCCCGCATTGAAAGCGTCTCTCGCTTCAGCTGCCATTTGGGCCGGGGAGACTGGCACCGGGTGTTGCTCCGGATTGGTAAGAACGCCGGTCAGGGCGCAGGTCAAAATCGCTTTGTCCATGGTTTGTCTTTCTATGAAATTTCTACCAGCAAGGCGCCAGCATCGATTTGTTGGCCTGGCTCCGCATGCAAGGCCAACACACTCCCTGCCACTTGCGCACACAACCACATTTCCATCTTCATCGCCTCAACGCACAACAACTGCTGCCCTGCTTCTACCGTATCGCCCACCGCCACCAAGACGCGGGTCACTTTACCGGCAACCGTTGCATGGGCTTTACCTGGGTCTTGAACAGCCAGTTTTTGTGCCATTGCATTGTGTTCTGAGAAAACGAATTGGTGGCCATCCATTGCCAAATGAACTTGCAAGTCCGAAACCCAAGCCACTGCGGATTGCGCCACGCCCGCCAAAGAAAACCGAAGCGTGCCCTGCTCAAAAGAGTGAACTTGGGCACGCATAGGCAAGGCATCAGGGGATTGCGCTGGGTCAAGCATTTCAATCAAAACGGCACCGTGGGCATCCGGCAAAACGCGCAAGAAGCGTGTCTCGGATTCGCAGTGCAACTGCATACCAAACGAGGCTACGCTGTCAGAGCGCCAACTGCTGCCATGCTGCGCGACCATTGCCAACGCGGCAACTTGCCATGCTTTGGTGCTGGGTTGCGGTTTTTCTAATAATGCTTCTCCATCGCTGGCCCATTGGTCAATCAGCGTCGTAGTCATCTGGGCTTTACGAAACGTGGGGTGATCCAACAGGTCGGATAAAAATCGGTTGTTATTTCGCAGTCCTAAAAGAGGGGCATTTCTTAAAGCCGCACGAAGTCGGCGAATGGCATCGTCTCGGTCACGCCCGTGCGCAATCACTTTTGCAACCATGGGGTCGTAAAACGGCGAGATCACATCCCCCTCTTGGACGCCATGATCAATCCGAACACCGGCGTGCAAAGCCGCTTCAGGCTTCCACCACCGTATTTTTCCGGTTTGCGGAACAAAGCCCGCATAAGGATCTTCCGCATACAAACGCGCTTGGATCGCATGGCCTTCAAAACGAATATCTGCTTGTTTCAAAGGCAGAGGTTCGCCTGCAGCAACGCGCAGTTGCCATTCCACCAGGTCTAAGCCCGTCACCATTTCCGTCACCGTGTGCTCTACCTGCAAGCGGGTGTTCATTTCTAAAAAGTAGTGATTGAGGTCGGCATCGACGATAAATTCCACAGTGCCTGCGCCTTGGTAAGCCACCGCCAACGCAGCAGCGACAGCGTCACGGCCCATGCGCTCACGCATGGCCGGGCTGACGATAGGCGAAGGGGTTTCCTCAATCACTTTTTGTCGTCTGCGCTGTGCGGTGCAATCACGCTCACCCAAATAAACCGCATTGCCGTGCTGATCGGCGAACACCTGAATTTCAATATGGCGTCCGTTATCAATCAAGCGCTCCAACATCAGATCGCCATTGCCAAAGGCGCTCAGCGCTTCACGGCGTGCGCTTTCAATGGCAGAAGGCAGCTCCTCTTGGCTTGCAACGAAGCGCATGCCGCGCCCCCCGCCGCCCGCCGTGGCTTTGACCAACAACGGAAACCCCAGCGCAATGCCTTGGGTCATTAAAACCGCATCATCCGCATTCGGCTCCATAAAGCCTGGCGCACAGGGAACCCCGGCAAGGAGCATGCGCTGTTTGGCCCGGGCTTTGTCGCCCATGGCCAACATGGCTTGGGGCGTCGGGCCAATGAAAACCAAACCCGCATCCAAACACGCTTGGGCAAAGCCAGCGTTTTCGCTGAGGAAACCGTAACCGGGGTGAACGGCATCTGCTCCCGATTGCTGGGCGGCTTGCAAAATCGCCGCGATATTCAAGTACGAATCTTTAGCCTCTGAGCCGCCGATATAAACCGCT
>JBAXOC010000075.1:0-6708 GCA_037133455.1 Comamonadaceae bacterium
GTGTTTAACAAAGCTTGGCGCATTGAGGCTAAGCCCCTGCATCGTGGGTGAATTCATCGCTAACTCCTAAGTTTAAAAATCGTTTTTTCGCACGCCACCAAGTAAAGATGGGTTGTGAAAACAAGATTCCAAAGAACACGCCGTAAGAGAAAAGTCAGCTTTTAGGGCTGCTGCGGGGGGTTGATTTTAGGAACTGGTTCAGATGTTACAAAGCGATTACAGCCAATAGATATGCAAAACTTGCATGAGGTTATGAGTTGACTATATCCGGACGGCTTAAGGGCTTGATAGACTCAAAAAAAATGAGACCCACATGCCACCCATCCACACTTTAATCAGCGCCTGCTTGGGTAAAAGTGCCGCCGCAGCGCTTTTTTCACAGATGGACATTCACCCCGCGCTGACCCAAGCCAGTGAGGACGCTATCAGCCGCGCAGCGCTGGCACAGGCTTTGAATATGGTGTTGTTTCATGGCTTACTGGAGCGCGTTCCGGTCGGCAAGGATTACGTGGAGGGCGAGGTTTCGCAAAACCACAGAAAAATCGTGTTTGACCATGGCGCAGTGCGAACGGTGCGCTGGCCCTGTGGTAACTTGCCGCAAGGAGAAGAGGCGCTCGTTCGTATTCTTCGGCCGCTGGGTTTTACGCTGGCAGCGACTTACCCTTTGCCCAAGCTCAAAATGACCGGTCGGGCGTATTGTCACCAAGACTTCCCTCAAGATATTGCGCAGTTCTTTGTTTCAGAACTTCACCCAGAACAGTTTTCACCAACCTTCCAAGATGGGGTGGCTAGGGTGTTGGCGAGTTCCAAAAATCCTTTGAATGAAGAAGACATGGCCACCTTAGCGCAGTTAGCCCAAACAGGCGGACTGCCAATGCAGCAGGCCCTCAAGGCGCTGCCAAAGTGGGCCGCCTGCTTTGACAAGCAACACGCCGATGTGGCGGTCAGCGATTACGAGCTATTGCTGACGGAGTCGGCAGAAATGGCGTGGATTGCGACAGAGGGAAATGCGTTTAACCACGCGACAGACCGGGTTCAAGATGTTTATGTCGCAGCGCAACATCAGCGCCAACTCGGACGGCCGATCAAAGACAAAGTGGAGGTTTCGTCAAGCGAACGAGTACGGCAGACGGCGTTTGTAGCAGCACGGGTTGAGCGAGCGATGACTTCAGCCGACGGCGTTGTCATGCGAAGCGTTCCGGGATCGTTTTTTGAATTGATCAGCAGAGACGTTTTGCAAGCGGATCAAAAAACCTTAGATCTGGCCTTTGATGCGGGCAATGCCACTGGGATCTTTGGAATGACTCGGGCGAATGCCTAAGCCAAAATATAAGCCAATACCAAGGCCTTAGCGCTGCGCTAGAGCTTTCTTTAACTCCGCAACCAGTTTGCCATTTTCAGGAGTCGTGAAGCTGTTGTAACTGTCGATGACCTTGCCATCGCGGCCGATCAAATACTTGTAAAAATTCCAACGCGGCGGTGTGCCGCTGGCTTTGGACAGGTCGGTAAACAGAGGGTTGCTCGACTTGCCGATGACAGTTGATTTTTCGAACATCGGAAACTTCACACCGTAGGTATTGAAGCAAAAATCGGCAATCTCTTTGCCTTTGCCGGGCTCTTGCTGACCAAAGTCGTTGGTTGGGAAGCCCAAAACCACCAAGCCTTTAGAGCCGTAAGTAGCGTAGAGTTTTTCCAAGCCTTCGTACTGCGATGTAAATCCGCAATAACTTGCGGTGTTAACGACCAAAATCACTTTGCCGCTGTATTGACAGAGGTTTTGGGGTGCGTCGTCTTGCAGGCGATTAAAAGTCTTTTGCAATAAAAGCGGGCAAGCGCTTGAATCAGCCTCTGGCGGCGTAGCCTTAGCGGCTTGAGCGGAGAAGGCAAAAGCGGAGCAAAGGCCCAAGGCTGCAACAAGCAAAACGCGGAAGCGAAACCGAAACCGGTCCATAACTAAGCCCAAGTGCATGGACTTAGGCCATTGACACTGCGATAAAGGCCAGCAAGAACATCAAAACTGCGCCCACAATTGGTAAAACGATAGGCATCATCGGGACGATTTCTTCAACTACGTCGGTGGACTGGGTGTCGTGGTCGTGAGCGTTAGGTGCGGACATGGAGAACTTTCTATTAAAGAAAAAGAGGGATATTGAGGCGATTTTAGCGACTCAGGGGAAAGCCACCAAAGCGGGAGGATTCAAAGGTTTTGGTAACTTTTCTAAAAAAGTTACCAAAACCTGTCAACCAAGGACAGCGCTTGTGCGTCATAGATCCATGAAATTGATGGAATCTAAGGTAAATATGTCAAAAACACCAATTCAGATGCCTGAAAAAGGCACCTACAAATGGCAGTTATTCAGCTATTGGTCTGACGAATACCGCCAAACCCGTGCCGATCACTCCGCTTACATCGCCTTGAATTTCGCTGGTGCGCTCGATGTGTGCCGTACCAAATTACAAAAACTCATGCAACACCACAACCAGTTTGCCAGTGATGCTACCTCCGGCCCCAGCCACAACCGGGCCATTGCTCGGTTGCAAAACACCTTGAGCGGTGCGGCCATGGCGTATGAAAGCAGTTTCAAGCTGCATTGAATGGATCCCTGCGACCCCCGAAAACCCTTGGAATACCAACCAAGGGTTTTTTTACGCCACTGAAACGACGCGCAATACTTCTTGGGCGTAGGCTTCCAGTTTTTTCACACCCATGCCGCTGATACCTTGGAGGTCTTGCAGGCTTTGAGGTGCGCGTTCGGCGATAGCTGCGAGGGTCGCGTCATGAAAAATAACATAGGCTGGTAAGTTATGTTCTCGTGCAATCTCAGCCCGCCACGCTTTGAGATCGGCATACCGAAGCAAAGCCAAAGCGTCGAGTTCGATCGGGGCTTTGGGCTTTGTGTTGATAGGCGTTTTACCTTTGCGAGGGGCCGGCAAAGAGACGGATTCACGCAGACGCACTGCAACCTCGCCTTTCAGAACTCCCCGAGATTTATCTGTCAAAACCAAGGTGTTGAACGCCTGGACATCCACCATCACCGCGCCCATTGCCAAGAGTTGACGCAAAACGCCGCGCAGTTGAACCTCACTTAAATCGGGACCCACGCCAAACGTACTCAAGGTGTCGTGGCCGTGTTGTGCGACCTTGTCGGTTTTTTTGCCACGCACAATGTCCATCAGTTGCCCAGCCCCAAAACTGATACCGCTGAGTTTGTGGATTCTGTAAATGGTGGACAACAGCATTTGGGCAGCCGCGCTGCCGTCCCATACCGCCGGAGGTTGCAGGCAGTTATCGCAGTTACCGCAAGGCTGACTTGTCTCTCCAAAGTACGCCAACAGCCGGGTACGGCGGCAGTCAGTCGCTTCGGCTAAGCCGAGTAAGGCTTCGAGTTTTCCGCGCATCACTTGTTTAAAAGTCTCTTCAGCAGGGCTCTCGTCAATCATGCGGCGTTGGTTGACTACATCTTGTAGGCCATAGCACATCCATGCGTTCGCAGGCAGCCCGTCGCGCCCAGCGCGCCCCGTTTCTTGGTAGTAGCCTTCGATATTTTTAGGCATATCCAAGTGCGCAACAAAACGCACATCGGGCTTGTCAATTCCCATGCCAAAGGCAATGGTTGCCACCATTACGATGCCCTCTTCGCGTAAAAAACGGTCTTGGTTGGATTGGCGGACGCGGCCCTCAAGCCCAGCGTGGTAGGGCAGCGCGTTGACACCTGAATCCACCAAGGTTTGCGCAATATCCTCTACTTTTTTACGCGACTGGCAGTACACAATGCCCGCATCGCCCGCATGTTCGCGCTCGATAAAGCGCAACAGTTGGGTGGTGCTATCGCGCTTTTCAACAATCGTGTACCGAATGTTGGGACGATCAAAACTGCTGATAAACGCTCGCGCTTCTTGGAGCTGCAAGCGCTCCAAAATATCGGCGCGGGTCAGGTCATCGGCCGTGGCTGTGAGCGCCATGCGCGGTACGCCCGGAAACCGCTCATGCAAAACGCTGAGGGCGCGGTATTCGGGCCTGAAATCGTGGCCCCATTGGCTCACGCAATGGGCTTCATCAATGGCAAATAAGCTCAATTGCCCGCGTTCAAACAACGAAGTCAGTTGCGCTAAAAAACGCGGCGTCGTAATGCGCTCGGGGGCGGCGTATAAAAGCGTGATATCCCCGCGCAGCAAAGACTGCTCGACTTGGTACGCCTCTTCGCCGCTGAGCGTGGAGTTTAAAAACGCTGCGCTCACACCGGCTTCATGCAGTGCGCCGACTTGGTCGTGCATCAAAGCAATCAAGGGGGAAATCACGACGGTGATTCCTAATCCAGCGCGCTGTCTGGCGATGGCTGGGATTTGGTAGCACAGTGATTTTCCGCCGCCTGTGGGCATCAGCACCAAAGCGTCGCCCCCAGCGCCTACGTGTTCTACGATGGCTTGTTGGGGACCGCGGAATTGTTCATAGCCAAAAACTTCGTGGAGGATAGAGAGGTAATTCAAGATGTCCTATTGTCGGGCCGTTTGCTAAGCGTCTTTGGCGGTGCGCCGGTACTGCATCGCTTCAGCAACATGGGCAAGCGCCGTGGTGGGCGAGCCGGCCAGGTCGGCAATGGTGCGGGCAATTTTGAGAGTCCGGTGGGTTCCTCGGGCAGACCAACCTAGTTGGGCGGCTGCATTTTTTAAGAACGTTGCTGCTGCGGTTTCAAGCTGGGCGTGGCGGTCGATGTCGGCACCTTGCAGGGCGTGGTTGGCCTGGTTCTGGCGGGCAAGCGCTCGATCTCGCGCTTGGGCGCAACGCATACGAATCGCTTGTGTGGATTCACCGGGTGTCGTTCCAAGTAGCTCTTGGGCTGGCAGCGCTGGCACTTCGACATGCAAGTCAATGCGGTCCATCAAAGGCCCGCTGAGCTTGCCTTGGTAACGGCTCACTTGGTCGGGCGTACAGCGGCACGGCCGCACGGCCTTGTTCGCTCCTAGGTAACCGCAAGGGCAGGGGTTCATCGCCGCAATCAGTTGAAAGCGGGCGGGAAACTCCGCTCGGCGGGCGGCGCGGGCAATGGTGATGGTGCCGGTTTCAAGGGGTTCGCGCAGGGCCTCTAAAGCGGCGCGTGGGAACTCCGGTAACTCGTCTAAAAAGAGAACGCCATGGTGGGCCAAAGATATTTCTCCCGGTCGAGGCGGTGAGCCTCCGCCCACCAAAGCGACCGCGCTGGCGGAGTGGTGTGGGCTGCAAGTGGGGCGCTGGCCCCAACGCGCAATATCAAAGCGCCCGCTCAAGCTTCCAATCGCAGCGCTTTGCAAAGCCTCATCGGTGTTCATCTCGGGCAGCAGCCCCGCAAAGCGGTGCGCCAACATCGACTTGCCTGATCCGGGCGGCCCGGTCAAAAGCAAACTGTGTCCGCCTGCGGCTGCAATTTCCAAAGCGCGCTTGGCAGCCAACTGTCCTTTGACATCAGCCATATCGGGTTGAACAGCGAGACAGCGCGGGGGCAAGGCGCTGACCCTTTGCCAGCCTTCGTCGTTTAAGTCGTTGTCTTGAAAAGCGTTGGAACTTGAGGCTACGGCTGGCGCAAAGTGGCGCACAACGTCAAGCAGGTGAACCGCGCGGTACACGTGCGAATCAGGAACCAAGGCCGCCTCCTCAGCGCTGCCGGGCGGCAGAACCAAGCGCGTTGCGACTTTGGCAGTGTGTAAGGCCAAGGCCATCGCCAATGCGCCACGAACTGGACGCAAAGCGCCAGACAGAGATAACTCCCCTGCGAACTCGTAATCGGCAAGCCGTGCGCCATCAATTTGACCGCTGGCCGCCAAAATTCCCAAAGCAATGGGTAAATCTAGCCGGCCGGAGTCTTTAGGTAAATCTGCTGGGGCCAAGTTAACGGTGATGCGTTGGTTGTGAGGAAACTCCAGCCCCGAGTTTTGAATCGCACAGCGCACCCTTTCTCGCGCCTCCTTGACCTCCACATCGGCCAAACCCACCAGCGTGAAGCTAGGCAGGCCGTTGGCCAGATGCACCTCCACGGTGACCTGCGCCGCTTCCAAACCGAGCAAGGCACGGCCCTGCACTAAAGATAAACCCATGACGTCGACTCCCTTAACAGTGCGCAATATGGGTGCGCCCCATCAGCAAAAAGCACCAAGGCGGTGCGTACTGTGGTTTTTTACAGTGATGCTATCGCAATAAGACGGGCTTGGCTAGCCGCACGGTGGTGCATTAACGAAAAAAAGCACGATTTCTAGCTTGGCACGGCTTCTGCTAAACCAAGTTATCTCCCGACCCCGTGGAGAAGCAGGTTTGTTTTCGGATGGACCTGCGATCAACTCTTTTGAAGCTGAGGTGAACACATGAAATTAGTTACGGCCATCATTAAACCGTTCAAGCTCGACGAGGTGCGTGAAGCGCTCTCTGGCATAGGCGTTCAAGGCATCACGGTGACCGAGGTGAAAGGCTTTGGTCGCCAAAAAGGACACACCGAGTTGTACCGCGGGGCGGAATACGTGGTTGATTTTTTGCCCAAGGTCAAGATCGAAGCGGCCATTGACGCGGCCCTCTTGGACCGTGTGATTGAAGCCATCGAAGGCGCAGCCCGCACCGGCAAGATCGGTGACGGCAAGATTTTTGTGTACGACTTAGAACAAGTTGTGCGTATCCGTACCGGTGAAACCGGCAAAGAAGCGCTCTAAAGCCACGGCACTGAATAAGGAATCATCATGAAAAAA
>JBAXOC010000076.1:0-6676 GCA_037133455.1 Comamonadaceae bacterium
CCGTTGAAGGCGACGAGTTTGACGCGGATGGCGGCAGCGCAAGTGAAAAAGATGTTCTGTATGACCAGGCCGTTGAAATTGTGTTGAAGAATCGCAAAGCCAGTATTTCTTTGGTCCAGCGGCATTTGAAAATTGGGTATAACCGTGCTGCTCGCTTAGTCGAGGACATGGAGAAAGCGGGCCTTGTGAGTTCGATGAGTGGCAGCGGTCAGCGTGAAATTTTGGTGCCGTCGCGCGCTGAGTAGCGTAAAACGGATTCTCTGCGACCCCAACCCCAGTCCCAACAACCCATGCGAATCTCAATTCCTATCGCGCTGATCACAGCTTGCCTGTCATTTTCTGCACAAGCCTCAGGTCTCGAAAGCCTCGAGTCTTTTATTAAAACGGTGAAGTCAGGCCGAGCCAGCTTTGTCCAAACGGCGACATCACCAGCCAAGGCCGGTCAGGTAGCGCGGGTTAAAACTTCAAGCGGGACCTTTGAATTTATTCGCCCCAACCGGTTTCGGTTTTTGTACCAAAAACCGTTTGAACAATCGATTGTTGCCGACGGCCAAACCGTATGGCTTTTTGATGTTGACCTCAACCAGGTGACTGCCCGTAAACAAGCCCAAGTCATGGGAAGTACGCCGATTGCGTTGATCGCTTCGGCGCCAGACTTGCGGGCCTTGCAAGCAGAGTTTTTGATCGCAGAAATACCTTCGGGTGACAAGACCAATGAAGGCTTGCAATGGGTGCTCGCCACACCACGTTCTAAAGACAATGCTCTGCGCAGTGTCCGAATTGGGTTTAAGGGAAATACCTTGGTTGCTCTTGAAATGGAGGACAGTTTTGGCCAGCAGTCTGTTCTTCGCTTTTCAGGTTTTGAAGTCAATGCGGGCGTAGACGCTGCTTCATTTGCATTTAAGCCCCCCGCGGGTGCGGATGTGATTCGACAGTAGATAGAGGGCGCAATCAAGCGCCCTCTAATTAGTGCTCTGAGGGGTGTTTTACTTCCCAGGGGGGCGTCCAGTCCCCAGCAACACGCAGATTGATTCCTGCATCATCCTCAAGCACTTTACACACAGTCATCTCTCCGGCGGCCTTGCCGTAACGCGCCTTTGCGAGTTCAAAACGTTGGTGCGTAGCGCGGGTGAGTTCGTTGCGCGTACCCATTTGTTGTACCAACTCATCGATGAGGCCCAGGTCTTTTAAACACAACTCTAGGCGAAATGATGGGTCATAGTGCCCCGCAAAAATAGACGGCACGTCATGCTGCATGACAAAGCTTTCAGCGGCGCCGCCTTTCATGGCGCTCCACCAGACTGCCGGCTCTATGCCTGCGAGTTTGGCTGTCACCATAGCCTCGCCGATTGCGGCTGCGTGGATAAGCCAAAGCTGGTTGTTCACCAGTTTGGCAACATAGCCATTTCCATAAGCACCTACCCTGCGGATTTCTCCGACCAATTTCAAAACGGGCTCTACAAAATGGATCGCTGCGTCAGTTCCACCTACGAAGAGGATCATGTCCCCACGGATAGCGGAGTCAATCGATCCCGTGACAGGGGAGTCGACAGGCATGCCACCTTTAGCTTCAAATTCCGCGCCTAACTCACGCATCAGCTTTGGGCTGCTGGTGGTCATGTCAATCCAAGCTTTGTCCTTACATTGCGTACTCAAAAAGCCTTGGGGTCCACGAACCACTTGTTCAATTTCTTTGGGCCCGAAGACCATCGTAAACACAATATCAACCGCGTCTAATACGGCTGCGGGTGTTGCCGCCCATTGCGCACCCTCATCAATAAATTTCTTTGCCGCATCTGGGTTAATGTCAAAAACAACGAGACTGTGGCCTGCACGCTGTACGTTTCGCGCGGCTGCGGAACCCATGTTTCCGAGGCCAATAAATCCAATTTTCAAAATAGTTTCTCCACTGCGCATGTGTACATGCTCAAAAGTTCAGGTGATTCATTCTTGGCGCCCCAATCTGCGGGGCGCCAAGGTCAGTGACGACGGTAGATGCTTAGGCGAACCAGCCCTTTTCAGCCAAACGGTTATCGTTCATGTCATAACGCGCATGGGATTCCAAGCCGCGCAATTTGGTGCTGCTGCCATCCATTTGGTCACCCACAGCAAAGCACACCATTCCGGCGTCCTCTGAAATGATGCGTTGGCTCTCTGCATACATTTCTTTTCGCTTTTTCTCGTTGAGTTCAACGCGTGCGGAGATGACTAATTTGTCAAGGGCTGGGCTTTTGAAGTGGGTGTCGTTCCAAGCGCCACCTGACAAAAACTGGGTGGAAATTTGCAAATCTGCCGTAGGCCGGTTGCCCCAAAAGACAGAGCAAAACGGAACCTTCATCCAAACGTTGTCCCAATACCCGTCCCCTGAAACCCGCTTAACTTCCATCGAAATTCCTGCTTTTTTCAAGGATTCTTGGAACATCACGCCAGAATCCGTCGAGCCCGAATAGCAGCCATCAGACACCTGTACTTCAAGGGAGGCGGATGTACCCGCCTTCTTAAAGTGAAACGCGGCACGATCAGGATCGTACGACTTGGCTTTCAACGCTGCGTTATAAAAGCGGTCTGCTGGTCCTACCGTTTGGTCATTGCCCATCGATGCGTAGCCAGAAAATACGTTGTCGATAATTTTTTGGCGATCAATTCCGTACTTCAGAGCGAGCATCAGATCGTGACTTTTATAGGGATCCGCATCAACCAAGGCGACGAATCCGTAACGGTTACCCGTGCCTTTGGTTCGAGTGACATTGATATTTTTATTTTTAGAAAGCAAGGCGACCGTTTTGGGATTCAACCGGTTAACCGCATCGACTTGACCCGTAACCAAGGCTTGGGTTCGGGCTGCCGCATCTCCGATGTAGCGAAGCTCAACGCTGTCAAAGTTACCCCTTCCGGCCTTCCAGTAATTACCGGCCTTGCGCTTGGCCACGATACGAACCCCAGGTTGCCATTCAACCAAGGTGTAAGCGCCCGTTCCATCGGGCTTAGAGAAATCAGTGGTTCCATTTGGAACAATCAGTAGGTGGTAATCGGATAATACAAACGGCAAGTCCGCATTGCCAGTTTTCATCGTGATTTGAACTTGGTGCGATGAGAGTTTTTTGATCTCTGTGATGGGTTCTAAGATACCTTTGGCTGGCGATTTTGTTTCTCCGCGGTGCAAGTTAATCGAATAAATCACGTCATCGGCATCGAGCGTTTTACCGGACGTAAAAGTGATTCCCTTACGGATATTGAAAATCCATTCAGCGGCACCGGCCTTGGACTCCCAACTTTCTGCCAATTCAGGGGTGGCATTGCCTTTTGCATCAATTTCGACCAATTGATTCCAAAACATCAAGCTGTAGGAAATGGGGATCGAGTCTGCGTAGGTTCTTGGATCGAGGCTGTCAGATGCTGAGCCGCCTTCCATGCCAAGTCGTAAAACGCCACCTTTTTTAGGCTTGTCTTGTGCCTGCGCAGGCAACGCTGCAAACGCAGTCGCTAGACCAACAGCTGCAGATCCTGCAAGCAGTTGCCTGCGGTCTAGACCCAATGAAGTTGCCTCAGGGGTGAGTTGGTTTGTCATTTTCGTTGTCTCCTGGTAATGGTGTAATAGGTTTTCATCGCAAAAATTCGCCCCAAACTGGGAGCGCAGCTTCAATGTAGGAGCCTCAGAAGATGAATGCAAACGAATAATTGTTATGCTCTGTATCAAATATTCTGATAGAAGGGGCGTCCGACTATGTTGAAGTACCTTGATCTTGCGTTGCTGCAGGCATTTGCTGCCGTGGTTGACAGTGGCAGCTTTACCCGAGCCGCTCAGTACCTATGCCGAACCCAGTCGGCAGTCAGTATGCAGTTGCGAAAGCTGGAAGACTTGTCTGGTCATGCGCTGCTTCTGCGCGACAGCCGGAAGATCGTTCTCACTGAAGAGGGTGAAATTCTTTTGGGTTATGCCCGCCGCATGATTCGCCTCAATGAGGAAGCGTTGGTGGCGCTTAACCAACCCCACGCCCAGGGCCATGTCCGCCTGGGTATGCCCGATGATTACGCACATCAATTTTTACCCGGCGTATTAACCCATTTTGCGCATGCTTACCCTCGGGTGCAGTTGGAGGTGATTGGCGCTCTAAGTGGTGAGCTTTTGGATCGAGTCGAAGCGGGAAACTTGGATGTTGCTTTAATCACCCGCCAGCCTAACCGCCGACGTGGAAAAGTGCTTCGAACCGAACACTTGGTTTGGACGGGTTCTCGCCAACACCGCGCCTTCGAGTCTACCCCTTTGCCCTTGGCTTTATTTCCTGATGGTTGTGTCTTTCGTGCTCACGCTCTTGCTGCTTTAGATGCCGATAGCATTCCTTGGAGGATTGCGTATACAAGTCAAAGTTTTGCGGGAGGGAAAATCGCAGTGTCCAGTGGGTTGGCACTGACGGTTGTAGCGCAAAGCATGGTCCCACCTGAATGGCGTGTATTTGGTGCGGAACATCAACTGCCACGCTTGCCGGAAATTGAAATCGCTTTGCACCGTGCGCCTGGAACGCTAGCACCAGCGGTTGCTTTGCTTGAAACGCAATTGGTAGAGGCGGTTCAAATGGAGCAAGCCGCTTATTCGGCAGACGAGTCATGTTAAAAATTTCGCAAGCCGTTATTGAAAACGGCTTCGCCTACACTTTACTTTTTTATTCGAGATTAGCGCGTGGCGACTTCTTCCACCCCCAATAAGCACCAACCTTTAGCTGAAATCTTACGCCCCAAGTCTCTTGGCGAAGTCATTGGCCAGCAGCATTTACTCGGCGAAGGCATGGCTTTGCGCTTGGCCTTTGAATCAGGTCAGCCCCACAGTTGCATTTTGTGGGGCCCGCCAGGGGTTGGAAAAACAACGATTGCACGACTGATGGCCGATGCGTTTGATGCGCAGTTCATCACGATCAGCGCAGTTTTGGGAGGGATCAAAGAAATCCGAGAGGCCGTAGACCAGGCCCAAATCGTGCGTGAGGGTATCGAGCAACGTCGAACGATTGTTTTTGTAGACGAAGTGCATCGCTTTAATAAAAGCCAACAAGATGCCTTTTTGCCCCATGTGGAGAGCGGCTTGTTTACCTTTATCGGCGCAACCACAGAAAACCCATCCTTTGAGGTGAACTCCGCTCTGTTGTCACGAGCGGCTGTTTATGTATTGCAGCCTTTGACCGCAGAGGACTTAAAACAAATTGTGACCCATGCCCAAGCATTCGCTGCGCTGCCTGAGATTGAAGCGCAAGCGGTTGACCGTTTGATTGGTTATGCCGATGGCGATGCAAGGCGTCTTCTCAATACCCTTGAAACCTTATCGGTTGCAGCCAAGCAAGATCGCCTCGAAGCCATCAGCGATGAGTGGTTGCTCAAGGTTTTAGGTGAGCGTATGCGCCGCTACGACAAAGGGGGCGAGCAGTTTTATGACTCTATCTCGGCGTTGCATAAATCCGTGCGGGGCTCTGACCCCGACGCGGCACTGTATTGGTTCGTTCGGATGCTCGATGGTGGTGCAGATCCGCGGTATTTGGCCCGTCGAATGATTCGAATGGCCAGTGAAGATATTGGTTTGGCCGATCCCCGGGCTTTAAGAATGGCCTTGGATGCATCGGATGTGTACGAGCGTTTGGGTACTCCCGAGGGCGAGCTCACTTTGGCCCAATGCGTGGTGTATTTGGCCGTAGCGCCGAAATCCAATGCGGTTTACAAAGCCTATAACGAAGCGAAGGCGTGGGTCAAAAAAGATGGGAGTCGACCTGTCCCTATGCATTTGCGTAACGCACCAACGAAGCTGATGAAGGATTTGGAATACGGTAAAAATTACCGCTATGCCCACGACGAAGAGGGCGGTTTTGCGGCTGGGGAACAGTATTTGCCACCGGGTTTAGAAGATCTGCAGTTTTACCGGCCGGTTGAGCGTGGTCTGGAAATCCGTATCGCAGAAAAGCTGCGTGAACTTAAAGCTCGCAACCTCAAGTCTTTGCCTTAGCAACAGCAAAAAAACGGGTGCGGCATGAAAAGCGTAAACAGTTTAAAAATCCGTTCATTTTCAAGGGTAAACCCATGTCTTAGAGAACCGGTTTACGCTGGCGAGGTCGTTAGAATCTAGGGTTGCGACAACCGGCAATCCTGAAACCATCGGGATGGGCCGAAAAATTGCTATCAATGGCGTGACGCCACCAGTGTTCGCGGCCAAATCGGTTCAAACACAAGAACTTCGGAGATGTTTTTTTATGGATATTTTTATACAGCAGGTCATTAACGGCCTGGTGCTGGGCAGCATGTATGCGCTCATCGCCTTGGGTTACACCATGGTTTACGGCATTATCAACTTGATCAATTTTGCCCATGGTGAGGTGATGATGGTTGGGGCTCTCACGAGTTGGAGCATTATTGGCGTGATGCAAGAGGCGATGCCTGGTACGCCCGGCCCTGTCATTCTTCTGATCGCCCTTCTTATTTCTTGCGTCGTAGCTGCAACCCTGAATTTTGTGATCGAAAAAGTGGCCTATCGCCCTTTGCGCAATAGCCCGAAGTTAGCTCCTTTGATTACTGCCATCGGCATGTCCATCTTGCTGCAAACCTTGGCCATGATCATTTGGAAACCCAACTACAAGTCTTATCCCACCTTGCTTCCTACGACGCCTATCAATATCGCAGGCGCAGTGATTACGCCAACGCA
>JBAXOC010000077.1:0-6640 GCA_037133455.1 Comamonadaceae bacterium
ACTGCGCTGGCATCGAGGAGGCGCGAACGGCTGCGCTCGGTTGCAGGGTGCTGGGCAATCAGTTCGGGGGGAAGAGTGAAATCAAAGTCACTTAGCGTGTAAACAGGCAAGGCGCTAGAAGCAGGGGCAAGAGACATGGCGTGCTTGAGGGCCGGACGGGCCCGTTCCAAGTGGAAAGAGGCGCGATTGTGGCATGGCGCTCTGGTGGCGTCTGCTATTGTTGAGTCCGTGACCCATAGCACCCCGTCTTGCGCCAAGGAAATGTCTCCTCCAAAAACCGCTGTCAAGGTTAAATCCGCGCCACAAAAGGCCTTGGAAAAACTCGGCCTGCGTCGGGACATTGACTTGGCTTTGCACCTGCCCCTGCGCTACGAAGACGAGACCCATATCGACGTGTTGCAAGATGCGCGTGATGGCGAGACGATGCAGTTTGAAGGGCGGGTGACGGACTGCGAAGTGGTGTACCGGCCACGCAAACAACTCATTGTCAAAGTGCAAGACCCCACCGACGAATGCACGCTGCGATTTTTTAATTTCTATCCCTCGCAACAAAAAGCCTTGGCCGTTGGGCAACAGGTTCGGGTGCGCGGAGAAATTAAGGGTGGTTTTTTGGGCTGGACCATGTTGCACCCCAGTTTCAAAGCAGCGGGAGGCGATTTACCCAGCGCCTTAACGCCGATTTACCCCACCGTCGCAGGCCTGCCGCAGGCCTATTTACGCAAAGCCGTCTTGGCAGGCTTGGCCAGAGCCGATGTATCCGACACTTTTGCGCCCGGCGACCTTGCCAGTTTTGAAGGCACGCGTTTTAAAGGCACAAGTTTTGAAGGCGCTAGTGGCCAAGGGGTGTGGACGCTGCGTGAGGCGCTAGGATTTTTGCACCACCCCGCGCCCGACGTGTCGATCGATGCGCTGCATGACCATACGCATCCTGCTTGGCAGCGACTCAAAGCAGAAGAGCTACTGGCCCAGCAACTCTCTCAATTGCAGTCGCGCAGGGAGCGCGCCGCTTTGCGAGCGCCTGCTTTGCTTGCCCCAGATTCTGAAAACAGCTTGCACGCTCGGTTACTTAGCAGCCTGCCTTTTTCTTTAACAGCAGCGCAAGTGCGCGTCAGCAGTGAAATTGCTGCCGATATCAAGCGCCCAGTTCCAATGCACCGCTTACTGCAAGGCGATGTGGGCGCGGGTAAAACCGTGGTTGCTGCACTGGCCGCTGCGGTTTGTATGGACGCGGGTTGGCAGTGCGCGCTGATGGCGCCTACCGAGATCTTGGCAGAGCAGCATTTTCGAAAACTTTTAGGTTGGCTAGAGCCCTTGGGCATCACCACGGCGTGGCTTACCGGAACCCAAAAAGCCAAAGAGCGCCGTGCCATGCTGGCCTTGATTGAAAGCGGTGAGGCTAAGTTGGTCGTAGGCACCCACGCGATCATTCAAGACAAAGTGCAGTTTAAAAATTTAGCCCTTGCCATCATTGACGAACAGCACCGCTTTGGCGTTGCGCAGCGTTTGGCTTTGCGCAACAAATTACAGCACGATGCGATGGAGCCCCATCTTTTAATGATGACGGCAACTCCCATTCCCCGTACCTTGGCGATGAGCTATTACGCCGACTTGGATGTCTCAACCCTTGACAAACTTCCCCCGGGGCGCACGCCTATCGTCACCAAGGTGGTGCATGAAGCCAGACGCCATGAAGTCATTGAACGCATTCGCGCCCAAGTGGCCCAAGGGCGTCAGGTGTACTGGGTGTGTCCGCTGATTGAAGAAAGTGAAGTACTCGATTTAAGCAATGCCACCGAGACCCACGCCGAACTCAGCGCCGCACTCGACAGCCCAGGCACACATTACCCGGTTGGGCTCTTGCATTCGCGCTTAGCCCCCGATGAGAAAAAAGCGGTGATGTTGGCCTTTGTCCAAGGACGCACCAGCGTTTTGGTCAGCACCACAGTCATTGAAGTCGGAGTGGATGTTCCCAACGCCTCGTTGATGGTGATTGACCATGCGGAGCGCTTTGGACTTTCGCAGTTGCACCAGTTGCGCGGCCGGGTGGGGCGTGGCGCGGCGGCTTCGGCTTGCGTGCTGCTCTATTCCAGTGGCGATGCGCCGCGCTTGAGTGAAGCTGCGCGTGAAAGACTCAAAGCCATGAGCGATACCAACGATGGTTTTGAAATCGCAAGGCGTGATTTAGAAATCCGCGGGCCCGGCGAATTTTTAGGCGCTCGGCAATCGGGTGATGCGATGCTGCGCTTTGCCAATCTTGACGAAGACCAAGCGCTTTTGGAGTGGGCTCGCAAGGAAGCGCCTTTGCTCATGGACAGTCAACCCGCCTTGGCGCACAAACACATTTCGCGCTGGCTGGGAACCAAGGCCGAATTTTTAAAAGCCTAAACACGATAATGCCGGCATGACACTGACTGAACTCAAATACATTGTTGCGGTTGCTAGAGAGCGCCATTTTGGTAAAGCGGCCGATGCGTGTTTTGTCTCACAGCCCACGCTCTCGGTAGCGGTGAAGAAACTCGAAGAAGAGTTAGACGTCAAACTCTTTGAGCGCAGTGCCAACGAAATTACAGTGACCGCGTTGGGCGAAGAAATCGTTCGCCAAGCCCAAAGCGTGCTCGAGCAAGCCGCCAATATCAAAGATATCGCCAAGCGCGGCAAAGACCCTTTGGCAGGCGCTTTGAAACTCGGTGTGATCTACACCATTGCGCCGTATTTGCTCCCTGATTTGGTTCGCCAAGTCATTACCCACCTGCCGCAGATGCCCTTGATGCTCCAAGAAAACTTCACCGTGAAGTTGCTAGAGATGCTGCGCACCGGGGAGATTGATTGCGCCATTTTGGCCGAGCCGTTTCCTGACGCGGGCTTAGCGGTCGCCCCTTTGTATGACGAGCCATTTTTTGCAGCCGTTCCTAGTCAGCACCCCTTGGCCAAACTCAGCAGCGTGACCACCGAGGCACTCAAGAGTGAAACCATGCTGTTGCTCGGTAGTGGCCACTGTTTTAGAGATCACGTTTTAGAAGTGTGTCCAGAGTTTGCTCGTTTTTCTAGTGATGCCGAGGGCATTCGTAAAAGTTTTGAGGGCTCCTCGCTTGAGACGATCAAACACATGGTCGCCGCGGGCATGGGTATTACGCTGGTGCCCCGCTTGAGCGTTCCCAGCCAGGCTTTGCAACCCAGCAAACGCCGTCGCGACGATGATTTTGTGAAATACCTGCCGGTGCAAGACGGCAAAGGCGTACCTCCGCCCACGCGCCGTGTGGTCCTGGCGTGGCGGCGCAGTTTCACGCGTTACGAGGCCATTGCCGCTTTGCGCAACGCGGTGTACGCCTGCGAACTTCCCGGTGTTACGCGTTTGTCTTAGCGCTTAAAAGCCCATGACCGCTGGCCGCTTTTCGCTCTACCTTGATTTAATTCGTTGGAACCGCCCTGCAGGGTGGCTGTTGTTGCTGTGGCCCACATGGAGCGCACTTTGGTTAGCCCAAGGTGGCTTTCCCGGTTGGCATCTTTTAACGGTCTTTACTTTGGGAACCGTACTCATGCGCAGTGCGGGTTGCTGCATCAACGATGTAGCAGACCGCGAGTTTGACCGCCACGTCAAGCGCACCGCCGAGCGCCCGGTAACAAGCGGGAAAATTGGAGTGCGTGAAGCGTTGACCTTAGGCGCGGTATTGGCTTTGTTGGCATTTGGCTTGGTACTGACCACTAACGCAGCGACTATTACTTGGTCCTTTGCCGCATTGGCTGTCACTTTGGTTTATCCGTATGCCAAACGCTTTGTCGCGATGCCCCAGGCAGTATTGGGCGTGGCCTTTAGTTTTGGAATTCCCATGGCTTTTGCTTCTGTGCGGTCTGACGTTCCGACTGAGGCGTGGGTTCTTTTGCTGGGGAATTTGTTTTGGGTATTGGCTTACGACACCGAATACGCGATGGTTGACCGCGATGACGATCTGCGCATTGGCATTCAAACCTCGGCTATAACGCTAGGCCGCTTTGATGTCACTGCCATCATGCTTTTTTACGCTATGTATTTAATCGTTTGGGCGGGGGTACTTGCAAGGCAGACCACTAATGCTTATTTTTTTGCTGGCATCTTTGTGGCCGCAGCCCAAGCGGTATGGCACTTTTTCTTGATCCGCAGTCGCAGCCGTGAGGGCTGCTTCAAAGCCTTTCGACTCAACCATTGGCTAGGGCTAGCAGTTTTTGGCGGTGTCGCGTTAAGCCTTGGCGTTTAGCTGTTCTCGATCCGCGCGTTTTCATGCGCCAAAAATACGCGCCAACCGAATTCCAAAACCCTGAATCCAAGGCGCTACATAGCGCAGGCGGGGCCGTCGAGCTTCGGATGCAGTAATAATTTTTGCCACGATAGAGCGCGTGTCTCGGGCCTCTAAAAAAGCAAAGGTTCGCTTCTCCTTGGCTTTCATGGCCTTGGCTTGTCCATAGAAATACGAAGTCTCGTCCATCCACTCGTATTTGCGATCCGTCATGGCTTGGTTAAACCCGGTGTGAATAGCACCAGGCTCTATCACTGCGATTTGCACGTTTTTCCCAAGCTGGTCCATCTCTGAGCGCAAACCTGCCGCAGCAGCGGAGAGTGCAAATTTAGTCATCGAGTACGGCATCAAAAACGGCATAGGCAAGCGACCTGCGATCGAGCTGATAAACAAAACCGTTCCGCTTTGTCGGGCAATCATGCCTTTAAGCGCCACTTGGGTGAGCTCCAAGGTCGCAAAAACATTCACCTCAAAGACCTTGCGAATGCGGTTGACATCCACTTCAGCCAAAGAGCCTGACTCCCCCAGCCCCGCGTTGTTAATTAAGACATCGATAGGCCGACCCGACAGCAAATTCCGATCGGCGGCGTCGGTGATATCCAACTTAAATACCTCGATCGCCTGACCCCGTTGGGCACACTCAGCTCGCAAAGCATCAGCTTGCGACTCGCTAAACGTCGTGGCAAGCACCGCGTGGCCCCGCTCTGCCAAGGCAAATGCCGCATCGCGGCCAATGCCTGTGCCTGCTCCGGTGATAAGAATGGTTTTGCGCATAGCGGTGTAGGGGAGCTAAAGTGAATTGGCGCTTGGGCCAAGAAGTCGCAACTTTAGCGTAGCCCTAGGGCGTCAAGCTTTTGGAGGCTGGTTGCGCCGTAAAATCGGCGACATGCTCTCTGTCAAAACCGAACTTCTCGAAGCTTTAGCCACGGCCTTAGAACACCTATCGCCAGGCGCTGGCTCCAAAGCCGCCTTTGAATCTCCTAAGGTGGCCGCACACGGGGACTTTGCGATTACTGCTGCCATGCAGTTGGCCCAGCCGCTCAAGCTTAACCCCCGCCAACTCGGAGAACAATTGCGCGAAGCGCTGTTGGCTGCACCGGTGTTTCAAGAGTGGGTTCAAGACATTGAGATTGCAGGCCCCGGCTTTATCAATATTCGACTCAAGCCCGCAGCCAAACAACAAATCGTTCGCGAAGTTTTAGCGACCAAGGAATGTTTTGGCTATCAAAAAGAAAACGGCCAGCGCTTGTTGGTGGAATTCGTATCCGCCAACCCCACCGGCCCGTTACACGTTGGCCACGGCCGCCAAGCCGCTTTAGGTGACGCCATTTGTAATTTATTTGCGACCCAAGGCTTTAATGTCTACCGAGAGTTTTATTACAACGACGCAGGCGTCCAAATTTCTACCTTGGCCAGCAGCACCCAATTGCGCGCCCAAGGATTTAAACCGGGTGACGACTGTTGGCCCGTCGATCCCGATAACCCCGCGAGCAAAGCGTTTTATAACGGCGAATACATCGCAGACATCGCTAGCGATTTTTTAGCGAAAAAAACCGTTGAGTCCGACGACCGCAGCTTCACCGCCAGCGGCGATGTCGCTGATCTCGATAGCATTCGCCAATTTGCGGTGGCGTATTTGCGCCATGAACAAGATTTGGATTTGAAAGCTTTCTCAGTTGCGTTTGACAACTACTACTTAGAGAGCAGCTTGTACACCAGTGGGCGCGTAGAAGCCACGGTAAAAAAACTCCAAGACGCAGGAAAAACCTACGAACAAGACGGTGCGTTGTGGCTCAAGACGACCGAATACGGCGACGACAAAGACCGTGTCATGAAAAAAGGCGACGGGACCTTTACCTACTTTGTTCCTGACGTGGCGTACCACATTGCCAAATGGGAGCGTGGCTTTACCAAGGTCGTCAACATCCAAGGCACCGACCACCATGGCACCATCGCCCGCGTTCGCGCAGGCCTTCAAGCCGCAGGCGTTGGCATCCCCGTGGGCTACCCCGACTACGTTTTGCACACCATGGTGCGGGTGGTACGCGGAGGCCAAGAAGTCAAAATTTCTAAGCGTGCAGGTAGCTACGTCACGCTGCGCGACTTGATCGAGTGGACCAGTGCCGATGCGGTGCGATTCTTTTTGCTCAGCCGCAAACCCGATACCGAATACACCTTTGATGTGGACTTGGCGGTTGCTAAAAACAACGACAACCCGGTGTACTACGTTCAATACGCACACGCCCGGATTTGCTCCGTCTTGAGCGCCTGGGGCGGTGAAAAAAGCCAACTGGAAGCTGTCGATTTAAGCGCACTCCAAAGCCCACAAGCGCAAGCGCTGATGTTGCTATTGGCCAAGTACCCCGACA
>JBAXOC010000078.1:0-6621 GCA_037133455.1 Comamonadaceae bacterium
ATTTTGGAGAAGGCGGTGGTGAGTTTGGCGTCGTCTGCAGTAATCCGAAGATCGCAGGCCAAAGCCAATGAAAGACCGGCACCCGCAGCAGGACCAGAAATAACAGCCAAAGTGGGTTTGGGCATTTCATGGAGCCACCGGCTGACTTCCATGCTCGCCCGCAGGAGGTTTACGTTTTGCTCGAAAGGCAATGAGTTCGCTGAGCCTGGCTCTTTATTCACAAAGCCTTTCACATCCCCCCCGGCGCAAAAAGCCCCACCTGCGCCTGTCAAGACGACCAATCGAACCGCAGGGTCGTTGGCAAGCCTTGGCATGGCTTCTGACAGACCTTGCATTCCTTCCGTGGTCATGGAGTTTCGAGATTGGGGACGGTTGATGGTCAGGGTTGCAATGCCATCGTGAAACGTTTCAAGTAAATCAGTGCGCATAAAAATCTTTCCGTTCTAAGTATGTGTAGTTTCGTGGAAGCCCACATAGCGAACAAAGCTGGCGTTATCAGCGCGGACCGACTTCACGCCGTTGGCCACAAAACTCTCATCCGGATACCCAAGAGCAATACAAATCATGATGTTTTGGTCGTCTGGGATACCCGCATGCTCGCGTACTACGCTCGATTGCATGATGCCTTGTCCGTTGATCACGCATCCTAAACCCTGTTCCCAAGCGGCCAATACGATGGCATGCGAAAAAGCGCCTAAGTCAAACTGGCTGATAGCGGCGGGCTCAAGGTACTTTTCATAGGTTAAGACCAAGGACACGGGCGCGTCAAATTGGCGAAATCCGCGCATCACCCAATCCGTTCGGCGCTCTTTATCATCGCGTTCAATGCCCATGGCCTCAAAGAGTTGGACGGCCACGTCAATTTGGCGTTTTCTGTGAACCCCTTCATAAGACTCCTTCATCGGAAAGTCTCGTTTGGGAGGAATTCCAGCCACCATGTTGTCGGTATTGCCTTTGCGAATGCGCTCTAGGGGTTCGCCGGTAACCACATGCACATGCCACGGTTGGGTATTCATGGACGAGGGCGCCCATTTGGCGACTTCGATGATGGCTTCTATAACTTCGCGGGGAACGGGTTTATTTTGGTAACCGCGTACGCTTTTTCGCGCTTTGATGAGTTGATTGAATTGCATTTTTCAATCATATCTCTCGCCTTTTAGCCCCAGAGTCACCTAAAGCAACACTTTGGAGTCATCGTAAACCCTAAGATAATCTGTTGGAATTGTCAAAATTAATTCCATAGAATGGCATGATAAAACTATAGGAGACGATTGATGACGGCTACGCAGGTTCAAAACGGCTTGGTACTGATGCTCTTGTTGGGGTTTGCGATGATGGAATACGCAAGTCGACGTTACAAAGCAACCGTTACCGCCAATAGCAATGACACCAAACTAGAGCTGTTGATGTTCTTAAGCTTGTTGGCTATTACCCAACCGCTTGCTATTTTGCTTAGCGGCAAGTTGGGATTAGCGTTCTTTCCTGAACTTAAAGATTCCCTTGCACACCTTCCTTGGTATGCCATGGTCGGTATCTTGTTGGTCGGTGATGATTTGACCCAATACCTTTGGCACCGCGCCTCTCATTCGCCTTTGTTGTGGCCGTTGCACCGGGCGCACCACTCTGCCCAGTACATGAGTATCCGCATTACGTTCCGCAATAATTTCTTCTACTACATGATGATGCCGGGCCTGTGGATTGCTGGCGCTTTGTTGTACTTGGGTTTTGGCGGCATGATTTACGCTTTGTATATCGTGGCAAAACTCGCGATTATTTTGGGCGCCCATTGCGCTTGGCGCTGGGATGAGCCTTTGTACAAAATACCGGCGCTGCGTCCTGTGATGTGGGTGTTGGAGCGAACCATTTCAACCCCAGCGACCCATTGGGCGCACCACGCGATCACCAATGATGACGGCATAGGCAACTACAAAGGTAACTTTGGCAACATGTTATTTATTTGGGATTTGATTTTTGGCTCGGCCTTGATCACCCGCAAGTTCCCTGAAAAAGTAGGATTGATTGATGACCATTTGTTTGGTCAAGAGCGCTGGTACCACCAAATGTTTTATCCCTTTTTGCAATCTAAGCGAGAACACACTGCGCTTAAATTTGGCGGCAGTGCTTACGTAGCTCCATCCAAAGAAGCGGCTTAACTTCAATCTAGCGTTTGCACCCACGGTGCAAACGCTTCGAATACCCTCAGGGGTTGGCCATGACGCCAAAACACGGAGCTTCTGCCCCAGCGCGGCATCGGGTTCTCAGTGGAGTTTGAATGAAACTGGGCCCAAGCACCGCGCATTTTTCTCTCAATTTCACCATGGCGCGCTAAGGCGTGTGCCTGAAGCGGACTTCGCAATACCGCGCGGTCTTGAAACAACAATTCCGCCAAGGGCCGCGTTCCTAAATGTGTCATCGCCTTCCAAGGACCTTGAATCGCGGTGTGAAGCGTTGCGCTTCGAGCCCAAACAATAGGCCGGCCGTTGAGAAGCAAAAAAACTTCCCGCGTATGGGCATTGATTTGACCCAAGTCGAATTGTTCATCAGACCACAGACGTTGGCTGCCTTGGTGCAAGATTTTCACCGTGACCTGACCATGCTGACGCAAGCGTTCCGTGAGCGATCCAGGAGCGAAAAGCCAATGGCGAAGGGATGCAGATATCGGCTTAGGTTGGCGCAGCAAGTTCATCACCCAAGAATAGCGTAAACCGCCAGCCAAATAGTTGACTTGGGTCGATCACAATAGCGGCACTTTTTTATTTTTTTTCTGTAGATGTCTACGCCTTCCTCCAACCCCGTGCCTCAGTCTCAAAATCCCACCGTTTCCGCATTGGCGCTGACCGTGCCGGTCGCAATGGGGTATATCCCTTTGGGTACCGTATTCGGGTTTTTGTTTGTTCAAGCGGGCGGCGCGTGGTGGCTGGCAGTGGCGGCGAGTGTTTTTGTTTTTGCAGGGGCTGCGCAATACATGATGATTCCTATGCTGGCCGCCGGCATGTCGGTGGGTTCGATTGCCTTAGCGACCGCCATTGTCAATATGCGCCATGTGTTTTATGGTCTGTCTTTGCTCAACAAGATGCCTCAGAACCCATTCCTTAAGTGGTACTTGATCTTCGGGCTGACCGATGAGACCTATTCCTTGGTCACTACGATGCCGCAAGACTGCGAGCCTAAAAAAATGGTGTGGGTCGCATTAATTAACCAAGGGTGGTGGGTGCTCGGAACCTTGATGGGTGCTCTCATTGGAGCTCAGGCCTCTTCGCAGTTAGTTGGACTAGATTTTGCATTGGTCGCATTGTTTTGCGTCTTGGCGGTAGAGCAGTGGCGTTCGCGAAAAAGCGCTGCGCCTTTGTGGGTCGCATTGGCATCCTACGCAATGGCTTATCCCTTGTTACCAAGCCACGCCATGGTGGTCTCTATCGGCCTGAGTGTTGCTGCCGCCGTCTTTTTGCAGCGCAAAAACTCAACACAAGAAGGAGTCGCCCCATGATTGACAGCATGTATGGCCTAGGCGCAATTGCAGCGATGGGCGTGGTGACTTTCGCATTACGGGCAACTCCTTTTGTGGCAAGCCAGTGGCTAAAAAAGCATCCGATGGTTCAAAGACTGGGACAATTTTTGCCCCTTGCCATCATGACTTTGTTGCTTATTCATTCAGCACTGGGCATCATCAAACAAAACCCCGCAGGCCCTTGGGCAGAATTACTGGCGGTTGCTTTGGTGGGAATACTGCAGTGGCGTAGCAAAAATGCACTGCTGAGTATTTTGATTGGCACCGGCGTCTATGTGTTTCTGCGTAACTGGTAGGGTTGCATTCAAGACGCTTGCGGCGGGATAACCTCATTGCTTAACCAACGCCGTAAAGGGTTGTGGTTGGAAACCAGTAAGCAAGCTAAGAGGATGAGTACACCGCCAAAGGCCATGGCAAGCCCGACGGGTTCGCCTAGCAGGACGACCGCCCAAAAAACGCCAAACCCGGTACTTAAAAAGTTGGCGCTCATAGAGGCCATGGGTGGGATGTGTCGAATGATGCGGATGAATAACCAATAGGCAAAGCCAGAGGTTGCCACACCTAATACAAAAACCGCGCCAAGCGCTTGCAGGCTAAAGTGGGCCTTAGGCAGGTCATAAAGCGCACCCGGCAACATCAGGACCACTGCCGCAGCATGCATTCCTGCGGTAATACTTAAGGGCTGCATGCGCGTTGTGGCACGCTTGATAAAGGGGGTGGCTGTTCCAGAGAGCGCAGCAGCCAACATGGCAACCAGTGCAGAAAAAATCAGTGCAGGCGTGGGCTCTACAGGGCCTAAACGCACGACCAAAGCAGCGCCAATAAGGCCCACAAAACACCCTGCGAGTTTGCCGCGCGTAAGCGTTTCTTCTTTAAGTAAGGCGGACGCAAAAGCGCCGAACAACACAGCGGTGACTGAGAGCAAAGCGGCGTAGCCTGCAGGAAGCGTTAAAGCGGCCCATGAATACAGCACATGGGGGCCAGCAACTCCTAAAAATCCAAGGAGCAAGAGTTCTTTCCAGTGCTTAAAAGGCCAGGGGTGTTTAAGCGCACGCATGATGACAGCCAATACGATCGTAGCCAATGCCATACGCAAGCCCGACGATAAGTTGGGCCCGAGTTGGGGCGCTGCAATTCGGGTCAAAATAAACGAGGCACCCCACAAAGAGGAAAGTAGCACCAGTTGAAAAAAGTATTTTCTTTGCACTGACTAAGTACTCAGTCTTGCTCGCGCAGGTTTTGCAAAGCGGCATCAATACGCTCAGGGCTTGCGTTGAGCGGGTTTATAGGCGAGCCTAATGCGTTGATGCCTTCTGCTTTGAGTTTCGCAATAGCCAGGCCGGCTAATTTAGGGCTTTCAAAGCCATGGCTTTGGATCAAAAGCTCGCCTTTGGCATCGACGAATTTAAAGTAAAAAAGCCCATCTTTTTCGCGGTACTGCTTAAAAATTGCGCCAGCCGTTTTGTTGGATTTTTTGACTCCGTTTTGGGTCTCAGACGCCAAATTTCGAAGACCGACCGCTTGGCGCAGGGTCGCCATGAAAGGTGTCGCAACGGAGCGGGCTTTGATGGCACCTTGCTGCAATATGGATTGCACTTCTTTTGGGTTGTCCATCAAAAATTGGTAGCGCTCACGCATGGGTGCAATTTCTTGGTCAATGCGCTCGAAGAGCTTTTCTTTGGCTTCTCCCCAGCCAATGCCCTGAGCGAACAACTTGGCCATGGTGGCCGTTTCTTCTGGGCTAGCGAAGGCTTGGTAAATTTGAAACAGGGCAGACCCCTCGGTGTCTTTGGCTACGCCGGGAGCGAGGGAATCGGTTTTGATGCCTGCAATCAGTTTTTTGAGTTGCTCCCGAGGTGCAAACAAGGGGATCGTGTTGTCGTAGCTTTTGCTCATCTTGCGCCCATCTAAGCCCGGCAGGGTCGCAACGGATTCTTCAATGGCGGCCAATGGGGGGACAAAGTGTTCGCCATAGCGGTGGTTGAAACTGTGGGCCATATCGCGGGCCATTTCAATGTGTTGGATTTGGTCGCGTCCCACGGGAACATGGTGGGCGTTGAACATCAAAATGTCCGCGCCCATGAGAACGGGGTACATGAAAAGCCCGGCGGTGACGTCGGCGTCCGGTTCTAGGCCCGCGTGGGTGTTTTTATCGACCGAGGCTTTATAGGCGTGGGCGCGGTTAAGTATTCCCTTGCCGGTGACGCAGGTGAGAAACCAGGTGAGCTCTGGGATTTCTGGAATGTCGGACTGCCGGTAAAACGTCACGCGTTCAGGGTTGAGTCCTGCGGCTAGCCAACTTGCTGCAATTTCAAGCGTAGACCGTTGAATCCGAGCAGGCTCATCAATTTTGATAAGGGCGTGGTAGTCAGCAAGGAAGTAAAAACTTTCAACGCCGTCGCGTAAGCTGGCTTGAACCGAGGGCCGAATAGAGCCAACGTAATTGCCCAAATGGGGCGTGCCTGAGGTGGTGATGCCGGTTAAATATCGAACAGTGCTCATAGCGCAATCAGGGTTTCATAAAAATTTACTGCAACAAAGCTTGCAAGGGAAAAAGTAAAAAATCCAACACCGAAAAGGTCACGCCCATCAAAGGCAACATCCAAAACGTATTGATGATTTTCGTCACAACCAGGGCCATGACGATATAAAACCCCCAAGGCTCAATGCGCGAGACCGCGACGGCTTGGCGGTAGGGCAGCAGCCCCACGAGGATGCGTCCGCCGTCCAAAGGGGGAATAGGAAACAGATTGAAAACGCACATCACCACGTTGACCAAAACTCCACCTTGGCACATTTTGATTAAGAAAGGCTCACTGACGTCAGCGCCCTTCAATACAAAAAGAAACGCGCCCCAGACCAAGGCCTGAACAAAGTTGATGCCAGGACCCGCTAGCGCGACCCAGACCATGTCGCGCTTGGGGTGGCGCAATTGGCCAAAATTAACGGGAACAGGTTTAGCGTAGCCAAAGAGAAATGCACCAGAGGTTGCGAAGTACAACATCAGGGGCAGCAAAATCGTTCCCATGGGATCGATGTGCTTCATGGGGTTGAGCGACACCCGCCCCATCATCCAAGCCGTGTTGTCACCAAAGTAACGTGCCGCATAGCCG
>JBAXOC010000079.1:0-6620 GCA_037133455.1 Comamonadaceae bacterium
ACCCCGTGTTGCCTTTAGCCCTGGTGGGCATCGCGTGGGTCAGCCCCGGGATCGCTACGCAATGGGCTGACTTTTTGCAATTGGGCGTGTGGTTGTGGGTTTGGCTCACGGTAGTATGGGTGATCAGTCTGATCAAGCGCGACGCCAGCATCATGGACATCGCTTATGGCGCACTGCTGCTTGCAGCACCGTGGTGGTTGTTCATACACGGGGGCGGTGATTTGCAGAGCGCGAGTCCAACAAGTAGCCTGTTGCTATTGGCCATGAGCACTCTGGGCTTTGGCCGCTATACCCTCTACATTCTTTGGCGCAACTTGCCCCATGGCGAAGACCCACGGTATGCGCGTTGGCGTCAACGTTCTGGCAATCGCTTTTGGTGGTGGAGCTACTTCCAGATCTTTTTGCTGCAAGGGGTCATCATCTGGTTGTGGGCGATTCCTTTGGTCTTTGGATTGGCTGCGTCGGGGCCCCTCGGCTTTTGGCATATTGCAGGGGCATTGGTTTGGCTAGTGGGCTTTGTATTTGAGGCCGGTGGCGACTGGCAACTGACCCGCTTCAAGCGGCACCGCACGGACTCTTCACAACTGCTAAATACCGGCCTGTGGAGCTTGACACGTCACCCCAATTACTTTGGACAAACTTGTATGTGGTGGGGTTACGGGGTGTTTGCAATGGCCCACCCATGGGGCTGGCTGTCCGTGTTTCCGCTGGCTTATGTGACTTGGTTTATGAACAAGGGTTCGGCCACCTCATTGATGGAGCGGCACATGATCAAAACTAAACCTGGCTACGCTGAATACTGCGACACCGTGCCTGCATTCTTCCCCCGCTTTTGGAAAAGCACAACCCATTCAAAGGAAAATCCATGAGCCACGCTCTCATCATTGAAGCCTTGCGAACGCCTAGAGGACGCGGCAATGACAAAGGTGCCCTGCGCTCCGTCAAACCCGTGGATTTATTGGCCCAACAATTTCGTGCATTGTCAGAACGCACCGGCATTGACACTGCACAAGTCAACGACGCGATCATCGGATGCGTGACACAGACTTCCGAGCAAGGCGCCAACATCGCCAAACTAGCCTTGGTCAGTGCATCGTGGGCCGACAGCGTCCCGGGCCTGAGCATTAACCGATATTGCGCCTCGGGTCTAAGTGCCGTTCACCTGGCAGCACAACAAGCCATGGCCGCTGATGGCCTGGCTGTTGGAGGCGGCGTAGAAATGATGTCGCGGGTCCCCATGGCGTCTGACCAAGGGCCGTTAACGCATGATTTTGAATTCCAACAGAACACAGCGTTAGTCCCGATTGGTATTTCTGCAGACACGATTGCAACCCAAGAAGGCTTTAGCCGAGAACAATGCGATGCGTATGCAGTGTCCTCTCAACAAAGGGCTGTGGCCGCTTTGGCGCAGGGACGCTTTCGCTCGGTGGTTCCCGTTCTTGACGCACAAGGTGCGATCTTGCTGACCCATGATGAAACCCCGCGCGCTCAGACCAACATCGAAAGTTTGGGCACTTTGAAGCCCGCTTTTGCTGCCATGGGTGAGAAATACGGTATCGATCAGCTCCTGTGTCAACGCTACGGACTGCCTAAGATAGACCATGTCCACCATGCAGGTAACTCGCCTGCGATGGCTGATGGCGCTTCAGCTGTTCTGCTCGCCAGCCCGGCAGCTGCAAAGCGTCTTGGGCTTCACGCAAGAGCACGAATTTTGGCAACCGCTTCGGTAAGTGTCGACCGCACCCTCGCGCTAACGGGTGCTGTCCAAGCCACTGAGCGCGCTTTGGCACAGGCGAAATTAAAAATTGAGGACATCGATCTCTTTGAGGTCAATGAATCTTTTGCCTCGCTCATGCTGCATTTCATGAAACATTTGAAAGTTTCACAAAGCAAACTCAACGTCAATGGGGGTGCGATTGCACTCGGTCACGCCATGGGTTCTACCGGTAGTGCTCTCGTAGGAATGGTGATCGACGAACTCGAGCTTCGACAAGAGCGCCTAGCAGTCGTCACACTCTGCGGTGCTGCAGGACTGGCGGTTGCCATGGTCATTGAGCGAGTTTGAACTCCATTAAGAATAAATAATCTATTCAAATGCTTTCGAGTCCCGATTTAGAGCTGACACGCGAGGCACTGGCGACTAGCACCTTAAGCCATGGGCTCAAGGACGTTGGCGACCGCTGGACAGTTCAAATCTTATTGGCATCTTTTTTGGGGGTGAGGCGATTTGATGAAATTCAAAACTACGCCCAAATCCCTCGGCCAACGTTATCTAATCGTTTACGGTCTTTGGTACAAATGGGTGTTTTAAAACCCAAAATTTACCAAGAAAATCCACCACGTTATGAATACCACCTAACGCGAAAAGGTATCGGACTTTACGATGCAACCCTCATGATTTGGGCTTGGGAAAAACGGTGGGGGGACAGAGCCATTGCATTACCCCAAAAACTCGTGCACACCCGTTGCAATCACAGCTTTTCACCCCTTTTGACATGCCGAGCCTGCGGTGAATCTGTATCTATGAAAGATCTCAGCTTCCAGTTGATTCCCAACAAGCGCTTAAACACCACAACGACTGAGCGTCTGCAAACGCCACGCATGTCAGGGGTCGAAAACTCTGTTATCGGCTTAGGTTTGAGGGTTGACCGCTGGAGCTTGATGATTGTGACTGCGGTGGTTCTGGGCTGTCACTATTTTGACCAAATTTCAAAGGTGCTCAAAATAGGGCCGAGTGTTTTATCGCGGCGCTTGACTAGCATGCTCAGCTCCAATTTATTGCATTGCGAGGCGGATTCCTCCGATGCGCGAAGACGCGTCTACCGTTTGACTCCTAGCAGCCGGGACCTGTTTGGATATATTGTTTGCCTTTCAACTTGGGCTGGTGAAGACCATCTGCACGAGATGAGCTCCATTCGTCCTCGTCATACGACATGCCAACGCAGCTTTTACCCCAAAGTTGCATGCAGCCATTGCCGACAGGACATAGATGCATGGGCCGTTGAATTCGAATTTAAGGGTAAGAAACCAGCATGACAGAATTTTTGCAAACGATCGCACAACTCACGATCAACGGAATCGCAGTAGGTGCTATTTATGCCCTGGTTGCACTTGGTATCGTGCTCATTTACAAAGCCACTGAAGTCCTTAACTTTGCACATGGGGACTTACTGGTAGTAGCCGCCTTCAGTGCTTGGAGCTTAATTACTTTGTGGCATTTGCCTTTTTGGCTCGCGCTACTTTGTGTGGTCCTCGGTGTGGCTTTGTTCTCCTATCTCTTAGATGCGTTCATTATTCGCAGAATCGCTGGACAACCACAGTTCTCTGGGGTCATGCTGACCATTGCACTTGCATTCATGATTCGAGGCGCAGTCAGTATGATTTTTGGACCAGAATCCAGAAACTACCCCACACCTTGGACCAATCAAAGCACGCACTTGTTTGGCTTGTCCGTCGCCAATTTGCAATTAGTGATCTTAGGGACCTCGATGGCGGTTACCTTGGTGTTGTATTTGTTTTTCAAAATGACGCGCGTTGGGGTTGCAATGCAAGCATCATCTCAAAACCAATTAGCAGCCTACTTAAATGGTGTCCCCGTTAAGCGCATCAACTCTTTGGTTTGGGCTTTAGGAGGCGTGACTGCAGCATTTGCAGGTGTACTTTTAGCACCGATTACTTTGGTAGATATCAGTCTTTGGTTCGTGACACTCAAAGCACTTTCTGCTTTGGTATTAGGGGGCTTTGGCAGCATTCCGGGCGCTATTGTTGGCGGCTTACTCATTGGACTTATAGAACAATATGTCGGGGTTTACATGCCCGATGGAACCAAGGATATCGTGGCCTATTTAGTACTGATTGCTGTACTCATTGTGCGTCCCCATGGATTACTGGGTGAAGCCCATGGCCGCCGAGTCTAAACAGGAAAAACACTATGCGATTTGATTACTACACCCAGTACCGCCAAGGGTTTGCTCTTTTTAAAAGCCCCTTTGAGCGTAACCTTTACGCCTTGTTATTCTTTTTTCTAATTGCACTCCCCGGGCTCATTACACCGTTTGCACTGGGAGAAATGGCCTACGTTTTTATTTTGTGTATTGCTAGCTTGGGGTTGATGACCCTCACCGGCTTCACTGGACAAGTGTCTCTAGGTCATGCGGCGTTTGTTGCCATAGGTGGATATGGCCACGCCTGGTTCATGTCAAAAGGCTTGCCACTCCCACTTTCACTCATTTTGGCTGCAGGCGTGAGTGCTTCTGCGGGGTTGTTAGTTGGTATTCCAGCAATCCGAGTCTCTGGGCTGTACTTGGCTATGGTGACCATGGCATTTTCAATCATTGTGGAGCAAATCATCGGACACTGGAATTCAGTGACGGGGGGATTTACAGGCTTAGCCGTGAACGATCCAACGATTTTTGGAATGGCCTTGGGTGGGCCGAAAGCGTTTTATTATTTTTGCTTGATGGCATTGATCGCGGTTCTACTTGTTTTGCTCAATGTTTTGCGTTCTGGCGTTGGCCGTGCACTGATTGGCGTGCGCGAATCCGAGGCAGCCTCTTACGCCCTGGGTATCCCCGTAGAAAAAATGAAAGTAACCGCTTTCGCACTGTCTGCAGGAATCACGGGCTTGGCGGGAGGCTTACTTGCCCACCACTTGAAATACCTGACCCCCGATGGCTTTACCCTCATACTTTCCCTTGAGCTGGTTTTGATGGTGGTGATTGGAGGTCTAGGGAGTTTGCGAGGCGCAGTATTAGGTGCAGTGTTAATTAGCTTGCTGCCTTCAGCAATATCCAGAATCAAACCTTTTTTAACTGAAGGCTTAGCTAAACAATTCGGTTTAGAAACGTTTATTTTTGGCTTGGTACTGGCATTTTTTGTTTTATTTGAGCCCATGGGTTTGAACGGGCGATGGATCAAACTTCGAACGCTTTTGGAGTCTTTCCCGATCTACCGACAAGACACTTTTAAGCGCAACAAGCGCTATATGAAATCGGAGCGCTACCGTTGAACTCTCTCACTCCTCCCTCCCCCTTGTTAAAAGTTGAAAGCTTGTCGCTCACCTTTGGTGGGGTACAAGCCATTGCCGACTTAAGTCTAGAGGTTTACCCTGGCGAAGTTCTTGCGGTCATAGGCCCCAACGGCGCTGGAAAAACTTCCTTACTTAATGCTGTAACACGTGTCTTTGATGCAAGTAGTGGCACTATTTTCTACAACAACCAAAACCTGGCCTTGTTACAGCGCCACCAAATCGCCAACCTTGGAATTGCCAGAACGTTTCAGAATATCGAGTTATTTGATTCCGCAACGGTTCTTCAAAATTTATTATTGGGACGGAATCGATTTTTCCAAGGACATTGGTGGCAGCAAGTTTTGCGTACCCCTTCCCTCACGCGATTGGAAGAGTCCGCTTATGAAGCCGTTGAAGAAGTGATCGATTTTCTAGATTTAAGTCCTTGGCGTCACACCCTCATCACGGGATTGCCCTATGGCGTGCGCAAAGTAGTTGAATTGGGACGTGCACTCTGCGCCAAACCAGACTTGCTTTTTTTAGATGAGCCCGCCTCTGGACTTAATCCTGAAGAAACACGCGATTTGGCGTTTTGGATTGATGATATTCGCAGCGAGTTGGGTATTACTGTCGTGATGGTTGAGCACGATATGTCGCTCGTCAGCGCTGTCGCGGACAGGGTGATATGCATGGCACAGGGGCGTGTGCTGGCACAAGGTACCCCCACGGCTGTACAAAGTCATCCTGCCGTCATTGCTGCGTATTTGGGAGCTTAAAAATGGACCTATTGCTAGAGGTGCGCAATTTAGAAACGTGGTATGGCCCCATTGCCGCAATGCAGGGTGTTAACTTGCAAGTTGAAAAAGGACAAATGGTTGCCGTACTTGGCGCCAATGGAGCAGGTAAGACAACTCTCCTCAATACCCTTGCGGGAGTCATTGATCCATTCAAAGGTCAGGTAATCTTTAATGATCAAGCCATCCATGGACTTGACGCAGACAAGGTGTGCCGACATGGTCTCGTTTTAGTCCCAGAGGCCAGACAAATTTACCCTTTCTTAAGCGTACGAGAAAACTTAAATATGGGGGCTTACACGCGACGCGATCCAAGCGGAGTTAGCAAAGACCTAGAAAGAGTCTTTCAGTGGTTCCCTCGATTAAAAGAACGTGAACAACAACACGCTGGTCTTCTTTCTGGTGGAGAACAGCAGATGCTAGCCATTGGGAGAGCGTATATGGCGCAACCCAAATTACTGATGCTCGACGAGCCCTCCTTAGGACTTTCACCGTTATTGACAAAGGAGATCTTCAATATCATCAGTCGGATCCGCCAAGAAACGGGAACCTCTGTATTGGTCGTCGAACAAAACGCAGCGATTGCCTTGGCCCATGCGGATTTTGGCTACATCATGGAGCTCGGGCGAATCGTAGCCGCTGATACCTGCGAAGCATTGAGCCAAAAGTCGGATGTCAAAGAGGCCTATCTCGGTGGGCACGTTGCCCAAGGCCTTAGTGGGACCTCTCAACGTTGGAAGAGACGCAAAACATGGCGCTGAAATCCCAATCAATCTATCCATCCCTACCAAAAACAAAATGAGCCCAGAAAATAAAGC
>JBAXOC010000080.1:0-6606 GCA_037133455.1 Comamonadaceae bacterium
GCCTGCATACGCGTGCCATTCAAAGGCTTGGCTTTATGCCATATGCCGCTGCCAGTTACGACCCATTCCACGCCGCCTTGGCTGACGATATCGACTTGGCCTGTCGAAGTGGTGTGCTCAATGTCAAAGGTGAGCGGAATGGTCAATGTGGCAATACCGGAATGCGGATGAAAGCCAAACCCTGGACCAGTTCCCTCCGAATCAACGTAGTCTAGAAAGATGAAGGGCTTGAGCATTTGACCCAAATCGCCGGGGCTCATGAGCCGGGTAATGGGGCCATGCCTTTGGCCGCTAGTGCGGCTAACGATGCGTCGCATATTATTTATTTCGCAATGAAGGTAGGCCAAACGGCGTTACAACAATGGCCATAAACCATATAACTGGGCCACCGATAGTGCCTGCGTTGAGTTCAATAACACCCGACATGACCATGGCAAATAGGAAAGCAAGGTCAGCAATGCCGATTACAAAAACGCCGATGAAATATGCAGGCCAAGAAGCGCGATTCAGAATAAGCCACCACACCGCTAGGCCTAAAACACCATAGCCACCGACATCAATACAAAAATTCAGGATGAGTTGGCCTTGCGCGTAGAGTGTGATTGTGTCCGTAGCGTGAACAAAAGCTGTTCGCGGAGCGTGCGTGCCTCCAATCAACATGTTCCAAAGCCCTGGCGTGCTGCCGGTGAGGTATTGGTGAATGCCTTCAAAACCAACCCAAATGTGCAGGACCGCCCAAAGGAAAAAAAGCCAAGCGCCTGCCTTGGCGGCGGTGCCTATGCGGTGTGTGGTGGTGTTTGCGTATGGTCTGCCGTTGGAGTAAGTTGTCATTGGGAATCCCTTTTTAAGTGTCTACGTTTGGATTGATGCTGTATTGCATAAGTAAATTTTAGATAATAAAAAACGGATCGAAAGTATCTAAAATAAGACGCATCGTCTCAATAATGGATGCCAAATGAATCTTGATGACCTATCGGACTTCTGTCTTGTAGCCTCTAACGGCGGCTTTGCCCAGGCCAGTCGAAGGAGCGGGCGGCCCAAGGCCAGTCTGTCGCGTAAGGTGATGGACCTAGAGGCCAGCTTGGGCTTGCGATTGTTTGATCGCGGCGCTCGGTCGATTCAATTGACGCAAGAGGGTGAGGCGCTCTTCAAGAGCACCAAAGGGCCAATGAATGAAATCGCCGAGGCTGTAGACATGCTGCGGGACGGACGCGCGCACCCTCAGGGCCGCTTGCGTGTCAACGTGCCTTCACTTTTTGGGTTGATGCTGATGGGTCGAATCGCCGCCGAATTCAAGCTGGCATATCCCGAGGTTGCGCTTGAAGTCACGATGGAGGATCGCGAAGTCGATCTGGTGAGCGAGGGGTATGACCTTGTTATTCGAGCCAACCCTAAGCCTGACTTGGAATTGGTAGGCGCCTGCTTTATGAGGGAGCAACTGTTAGTCGTCGCGGCACCATCGTTAGTCCGACAGACGCCGGTTCCGGTGGTAGTCAGACATGCCGGACGGAACCCTGCCATCTGGGAAATCGCAGGATTACCCAATAGCGACATCGAAACGATGCCAGTTCTTGAACTTCCCGCATTAACGATGATTCGTGATGCGGTACTCACAGGCATCGGGGCCGCCAAGCTCCCTCTTGTTCTTGTGAAGGAGGATTTGGCAGCGGGCCGTCTTGTTAGTTGGGGAGAGCTGGCAGGTCAGCCAACAGAGATTTGGGCGCTCCACCCTTCAAGGCGCCTCGCGAGCGCGAAGGTCAAAGCGTTCATGCAGTTTCTCAAGACGGCATTTCATCACGATTGATCGCGTCCGTAAGGGGGATCAAGCAACCCCTGCGAAAAATAGCCGGTAGCGTTAAACTCAATCACGAAACCATTCAAAGCCTTAAGGATTGTGATGAGCGTCTCTCCAGTTTCTCAGCGTCCCGCGCCAGCGCAGGCACAACCGCCGCGTGAACCCGTCAAAGCAGTGGCTAAAAAAACGGCCGACGCGCCACGGCCTGATCCCAAGCCGATACATCAAAACGAGCACGCCCAGCCAACCTACACGCGGGTCAAAGAAAAGCAAGAAAGTCAGGTCCAAGCCAAAGGGCGTCAAGTCGATCTCAAAGCGTAATTTTTTCGCAACCTCATTTTTTCTACCCCCTCAAGGAGTATTGATGTTTACCACCGCAATCGCCGGAAGCCTTCCCAAACCCGCTTGGCTTGCTGAAACAGAAAAACTCTGGCCGCAGTGGAAAGCGCAAGGCGATGAGTTGCTACAGGTTAAGCGCGACGCCACCCTGTTGTGGATCAAAGCGCAAGAGGATGCAGGGATTGATGTGATAGGAGACGGCGAGCAAGCGCGCCAGCACTTCGTTCATGGCTTTGTAGAGCACGTGGAAGGCATCGACTTTGAAAACAAGGTCACCATGGGCATTCGTAACAACCGCTACGACGCCCAAGTTCCCCAGGTCATTGCCCCATTGCGCTTAAAAGGGCGAGTACATGCCTTTGAGGCCCAATTGGCGCGGGCCCATACCAAGAAAAAACTTAAATTCACTTTGCCCGGCCCGATGACGATTGTCGATACCGTGGCTGACCGTTTTTATGGCGACAAAGTCAAAATGGCGATGGCTTTTGCGGAGCTGCTTAACCAAGAGGCGCTAGCCCTCCAAGCCGATGGCGTGGACATTATTCAGTTCGATGAACCTGCGTTCAACGTGTACATGGACGAGGCCGCCGATTGGGGCGTCAAAGCGCTCGAGCGCGCAGCGCAAGGTTTGACCTGTACCACCGCAGTTCATATTTGTTATGGCTACGGTATTGAAGCCAACAACAACTGGAAAAAAACCCTGGGTGACGAATGGCGACAGTATGAAAAAGTCTTCCCCGCCTTAGCCAAGAGCAGTATCCAACAGGTGAGTTTGGAATGTTTTCATTCGCATGTGCCCATGGAAATGATGAAGTTGCTTGAAGGTAAAGACGTGATGGTCGGGGTTATTGATGTCGCCAGCGCAGAAATTGAAACGCCAGAACAAATCGCCGACACGATTGGCCGCGCATTGCAGTTCGTACCTAAACACCGCTTGATTGCTTGTACCAACTGCGGCTTAGCACCTATGACGCGTGATGTGGCTGAGCGTAAGCTCAAGGCCTTAGCTGAAGGCGCTAGGTTGGCAAGTCAGCGTTACGCTTGATTTACGGCGCTGAAATCTCGACCATGATTTCGTTGCGTCGGAAAATAGGCAAAGTCCAGGGCGGGTCATACCTAGAAATCTGAGGCGTCCCGATCATTTTCAGCGACCGTTGACCGACCCAAGCCACTGTTTCATCCGTCTTGCTTTGAACCCGAGCGAGATTATTGAACCCCGAGTAGGTATGAACCGCGAAGTATTTACCTGGAATTTCTTTCAAACGAACGGCGTTGTTTTTTGGTTTTGGGATGCTGTCCATCGTGTACTGGCTTGGCATCACAAAACTAATTCGCCATTGGGTGGCGGTTTGCATGGTCATCGCTGCCGAATTGGGTTCCAAAGTGACAGGCGCCGTCATTGCAATTTTGGACGATTGGGGTTCTGCTGTCACTGGCGCAGTCATGGCGATTTTTGACTTGGTCTGTGAATTTGAAGCTTGGTTGTTGCCAAAAATAAAATCAGCGATCAAACGGAAACCTTTGCTCGATGCCTCATCCATATCGCCTTCAACGATGGTCTCAGCAACCAGCATCGGGGCGTATTGTCGAATCTCAAATGATTTTTCTGTGACTAAAACTTTGTAGGAGGGTTCTTCGATAGCCATAGCATTTCCAATCCATAGAGCGCTTACAGTGAATACCAATGCAGCGCGTTTGTATTTAAGCATGGACTGACTCCTTCAAAGATTTTGCCTGGGATGTGATGAGCTCACGCTGGGTAGACGTAAGCCGGTTGAGATTTTTAAGTTGCATCAGCATACGCGGATTTTTTGCAAGCTGGTCAGCATGGCGGTCGAGATAATCCCAGTACAAGGTGGTGAATGGACATGCATTTTCGCCAGTCGATTGTGCAGGATCATAACGACACCCTTTGCAGTGATTACTCATTCGGTCAATGTATTTTCCGCTGGCAATATACGGCTTACTTGACATCAGTCCACCGTCTGCAAATTGGCTCATACCCAACGTATTTGGTAGCTCTACCCATTCGACTGCGTCCACGTAAACACCCAGATACCACGCATGCACTTCTTTCGGTTTAACGCCAAGAAGCAAGGCATACAAGCCGGTAACCATGAGCCGTTGGATGTGGTGTGCATAACCATGTTGAAGCGTTTGTTGAATCGCATCTCGCATACAAGCCATGTCGGTTGCGCCAGTCCAGTAAAAACTGGGGAGTGGGGCAGTGGCCTTCATTTCGTTGCGATCTATGTAGCTTGGCATCTGGGTCCAATAGATGCCACGAACAAATTCTCGCCATCCTAAAATTTGCCGAATAAAGCCTTCAACTCCAGCCAATGGTGCAAGTCCCTTTTCGTATGCACGCGTAGCAGCTGCAACTACCTCTCTGGGGTTGAGGAGTTTTAAATTCAAGGCGCAAGACAGATGCGAGTGGTACAGCCAGGCCTCACCTTCCCACATGGCGTCCTCAAAACGCCCAAAATTAGGAAGTCGATGTTCGATGAACGCATCAAGGGCTTGTAATGCCTGCAACCGATTCACAGGCCAGCCAAAAGTTGCGATGGATCCCGGATGGCTGGCAAATCGGCGATTGACCAATTGGATTACTTTTTTGGTAATTGCGTCAGGTTCAAATCGACTGGGTTGGGGCAATACTCCCGGCCCCTGTTTGCCAAAACTCTCGCGGTTTTCAGCGTCAAAATTCCAGGCACCACCAATCGGCTTTTTGCCATCCATCAAGACGCCGTTTTTCAGACGCATTTCGCGGTAAAAAAACTCTAGACGCAGTTGCTTTCGAGACGCTGCATGGTCTGAAAAATCGCGGACAGTACTAAAAAAATGGGTATCGTCGCGAATCTCTAAGTCCAGATTCATTGCGCGAGCAAGTTCGCGCATTTTTTGGAGAACCCGCCAATCTCCTGGCGCCGTCATGATCAATTTTTTCGGTTTTGTGAGTTTGATGATTTTCTCTAACTCTCCGGCCAATGTTCCCGTGTTGTCTTTGCTGTCAATTTCACTGTAATGGACAGCCCAGCCCTTCTTTTTAAGGTCCTGGGCGAAATGTCGCATCGCACTTAGAAACAAGGTGGTGCGTTGCTTTGAGGAAGCGATGTGCGTTGATTCTTCGTCGACTTCTGCCATCCAAACTGCATCCTGTGCTGAGTCAAAGTCAACCAATGCAGATGCATCTTCATTGAGCTGATCGCCTAAAACGATAACGAGGTTTCTCATAGTTTTCAATCTCCCTTTTTTTTACGACAAGCGTCAGAGCAGTACAAAACAGATTCCCAGTTCTTAGCCCATGCTTTTCGCCAAGTCATTTCACGCCCACACTGCTTACAAGGCTTGGTGGGGAGGTATTTTTTATTACCTTTGAAAGAAGGATTCAAACTGGACTCTGGCATTTATTGCGAAGGCGCATGGGCGCATGATTTCAATTGGTCTAGCGACGCAAACGCGAGGGCCCTCGCATGCGTTGAAAACAATACGACAGCAGGCGCCACGCCGGCTTCAAACGCTTCGAGCCAGCGCCTAGCGCATAGGCACCAGCGGTCTCCAGCCTTCAGGCCTGAAAAACGAAACGCGGGGCGAGGGGTAAGCAGATCGTTTCCACGCGCAAGAGAAAAATCCAAGAACTCTTGAGTGACTATGGCGCAGATCACATGGCTGCCCTGGTCCTGTTCATCCGTGGTGCAGCAACCATTGCGGTGGTAGCCTGTTAACGGGTCATAAGAGCAAGCGATTAAAGGCGTTCCAAGTACGTTAAAGTCATGGCTGCCAGATAAATTTGAGCTCATGCGGATCTTTCGCTCAGGTCAATGCCTTCATGCTTAGCAATTTTTTCTAAGGCATTTTCAAACAAGCACCGTGCGGATCCAGAAATGGATTGAAGGTAAGAATGAAGGTGCGCATCTTCTGGGCTTTTGTTCAAGCATTCTTGGCTGTACTCTTCAAAACTTGCCAACTGCGAAATAAGCTCGGCCACGTGGCGAGGGCATTCACAAAGAACGTTGGTAGAAATGGAGGCAACACGGCTAAGCGTGGTTTCTGAAAATTTCCGCGCTGTAATCACTGAGCCGTCTGTACCAAACTCTTGGGCGCGTGTGGAGTCAACGAATAAAACAGACTGTAGAAGATCCGCCAGTTCAGTGTCGGAGATAGGCTCGCGGCGAACAACAATGCCAGCCCACTTCAATGCCTGCACCATCGACTCAGTAGCGAAGTTGTAGATCACAATCGTCTGTTCAAAGACGTGTTTTTTCTTGAGTGCTTGTAGCGCGTTTTGTATCTGAGGTTGCAGAGTATTCACCTTCACAAGCAAGACTCTGGGCTGGCTGGGGATGGCATCCTTGAGAGCTTCATCTATGTTTTGAAATACATGACTCACCTTCAGCGGGTTGTCATGAAAAAGACGGTTGAATTTTTCAGATTCAATGCGGTTAGCCATCGCTAAGCCCACTACTGCCAAT
>JBAXOC010000081.1:0-6570 GCA_037133455.1 Comamonadaceae bacterium
TTGATGCGATGGTTGTGGAAACCGACGCACCCGATATCGCCCCCCATTGGCTTTATGCCACCGCGCTCATGCGCTCCCAAGGAATCTCCCAAGGCCGAAATGCTCCGTCTCAAATTCCGCGCATTGCTGAAGTGATCGCGCAGTTACGCGGAATCAGCGTTGAAGAATTAAAAGCAGCGACGACCTTTAACGCAAAAGTCGCATTGCCCCGCCTGGCCGCACTGTTATAAACATCCATGCTTAAAAAACCCATACCACTCATTGCTTTTCCTGAAGTTAATTTTTCTGAGGAAGGCCCCGTTCGCCATTTGCACTTAGGCAGTGAGTGGATTCAGGGCTCGATGCTCTTGGATGAACCCAACGCACTCGTGCATGAATACATTCAGCGCATGATGGCTTGGCTGTTGTTGATTGACCCAACCACCGCCCCTCAGCGCCAAGCTGTGCAACTTGGTTTAGGCGCAGGCTCCTTAACCAAGTTTTGCCACAAAGAGATTCGTATGCACACCACGGCGATTGAACTCAATCCCCAAGTCCTTCATGCATGCCGGGGTTGGTTCAAACTGCCTGCCGACAATGCACGCATGCAGGTCATCTTGGAGGATGCAGCACAAGAGATTAAAAAATCCAAATGGATGGGTGCGGTAGACGCATTGCAAGTCGATTTGTATGACGAAGAGGCCGCAGCGCCTGTGTTGGATAGTGCTGATTTTTACGCGGACTGCCTCAGCACCTTGACTGCCGATGGCTGCATGACAGTCAATTTATTTGGCCGCTCATCGAGCTTTTCTAAAAGCGTAGAAAAAATTTCAACCGCTTTTGGGCGCGACGCCGTATGGGCTTTTAAGTCTACACGGGAAGGTAATACCGTGGTGCTTGCGCAGCGCACACCTAGCCGACCTTCTCGCGCCGTATTGACGGAACGTGCTGCTTATATTGAAATGCATTGGGGTTTACCCGCAGGTAAATGGGTCAAAGGATTTAAACCGATCACACAATAGCCAAATCAGTTCGCGACCAAGCGAGTATCCGAAGTTTTTCAGTGCAAAATCAGAGAGATCATTCCTATAAGGAGCCAGTTTGTGAATATCAAAAGTCAAAAAGATTTTTTCTCCGGTCTCATGTTCATGTGTGTGGGCGTAGCCTTTGCATGGGGTGCGAGCAGTTACAACATCGGTAACGGTGCGCGGATGGGGCCTGGGTACTTCCCATTAGTCTTGGGGGTTCTGTTGTCGGTGTTAGGTGTTGTGATTACATTCAAAGCATTGGTCGTTGAAACAGTCGATGGTGACAAGATTGGAAGTTTTACTTGGAAGCCTTTGGTTTTTATCATTGCTGCCAACTTGGTATTTGGCGCTGCTATTGGTGGACTCCCCAGTATTGGTTTGCCACCCATGGGATTGATTGTGGGCATCGTTGCACTCACGTTTATTTCTAGTAATGCGGGAGATGAATTTAACTTTAAAGAAGTATCGATTTTGGCCTTCATTCTTGCGGTTATGAGTTATGCCGCCTTCATCTTGCTATTGAAACTGCAGTTCCCTGTGTGGCCTGCATTTCTTACCGCTTAAGGAACCTAAGCCATGGAATTATTTGACAACCTAGCCCTCGGTTTCGGCGTAGCGTTCACGCTACAAAACCTGATGTATGCCTTTATCGGTTGCCTGTTGGGAACGCTCATTGGTGTTTTGCCTGGCATCGGACCCTTGGCCACCATTGCGATGCTCTTGCCTGCTACTTATGCACTGCCACCGGTTGCAGCCCTCATCATGCTGGCGGGTATTTACTATGGTGCGCAATACGGGGGTTCCACCACCGCGATTTTGGTGAACTTGCCTGGCGAGTCCTCATCCGTAGTTACGGTTATCGATGGTTACCAAATGGCCCGCCAAGGTCGCGCAGGCCCAGCGCTGGCGGCTGCGGGACTGGGTTCCTTTTTCGCTGGCTGTGTAGGCACCTTGATCTTGGCTGCTTTTGCGGCACCTCTGACCGAGTTGGCATTTAAGTTTGGCCCTGCCGAATATTTTTCATTGATGATTTTGGGCCTCGTGGGCGCTGTGGTGTTGGCCTCAGGATCGCTCATCAAAGCTATCGCCATGATCGTTTTGGGCTTGCTTTTAGGCATGGTCGGTACAGACGTGAACTCTGGTGTCGCCCGATTTAGTTTGGATATTGCTGAATTGACCGATGGCATCGGATTTATCGTGATTGCGATGGGCGTTTTCGGTTACGGTGAAATTATCAGCAACCTTTCGAAACACGAGAGTGAACGCGAGGTTTTTGTTGCTAATGTGACTGGTCTTTGGCCTACCAAAGAAGATTTTAGAAATATGATCCCTGCGGTTTTGCGGGGAACAATACTAGGCTCGCTCCTTGGAATCTTGCCCGGTGGCGGTGCTGTCATGGCATCTTTCGCAGCCTATACCTTGGAAAAGAAAACAAAACTTCGCCCTGGTGAAGTGCCTTTTGGAAAAGGCAATATTCGAGGCGTAGCCGCACCTGAGTCAGCCAACAACGCAGGTGCCCAAACTTCCTTTATTCCTCTGTTGACATTGGGCATTCCGCCCAACGCTGTGATGGCGCTGATGGTTGGCGCCATGACTATTCACAACATCCAACCTGGCCCCCAGGTCATGACAAGTAATCCTGAATTGTTTTGGGGATTGATTGCCTCCATGTGGATTGGCAACCTGATGCTCATCATCTTGAACCTTCCTTTGATTGGAATGTGGATCAAACTCTTATCGGTTCCTTATCGCTGGCTGTACCCCTCCATTGTTTTGTTCTGTGCGATTGGTGTTTACTCCACCAACAACACAACATTTGACATTTGGATGGTGGGTATTTTTGGTTTTATCGGCTACATCTTTATCAAACTCGGAACCGAACCTGCCCCCTTGCTTTTGGGCTTTATTTTGGGACCCATGATGGAGGAGTACCTGCGCCGCGCGTTGTTGCTTTCTCGCGGTGATTGGAGTGTGTTTGTGACACGCCCACTCTCTGCGAGTTTGCTTGCGGCGGCGGTGGTGTTGCTGGCAGTAGTTTTGATGCCGTCAGTCAAGTCCAAGCGAGAAGAAGCATTTGTCGAAGACTGACACGCCTCTCTAGCTAAACTTAGGGTTTGAGATCGCTGGCCAAAGAGGCCAGTGTTTCAGCGGCAATGGCCGTGTGTGCTGGGTAGTTGGTGTGGTCACACCCCAGCTTCACACCTGCACCCGCTTTAACGGCAGCGCACATGGCAGGGTTGAGCTCGAAACGAACAAAGTGAACGGCCGATGTTTTTTCATCGTTCTCGCGGTCTAAGTCTTCGTCTGCAATTGCGTACACCCGCGCTTGGCCTTCTACTTCTACAAACATGCGGTCTTCCACCCCAATGAGGCGGCCAAGTTCGCGTTTGCGTTCATTGATATCGGGGTATTCCAAAAGCATAGTCGCCTTCCAGTTGTGCCCATCGGGCATCAAAGGGGCATAGGCTTCGATCTCTTGCAGAATTCCCTCTTCTTCAAAAATCTTTTCAATACGCAGCATCTCTTGAATTTGGTAGCGAATCGTCGTTTCGCTTTCAAACTGCAGATTGATGTTTTCCCCCAGCTGAACACTGCGTAATTTGCGGTGCGCCATTACCAAGGGTTTGTTGGTTTTTCTAAATTTGGTGTATGCCTCTAAGCTCATGAGACTCTCAGGGGTGATATTTCCGGTTAGTTGCATCGTGTTCTTTCGCGTTGATTACTTGAGTCCGTAGGCTTTGGCAACCAAACTCAAGGGGTGTTGTAATTCTGGAGCGCCCAGGCCGTTCACTTCAAAGCCTTGGGCGATGTGGTGGCCGCCCAAAGGGCAGTCCGAGCTGATGAAGTCAGGTTTGCTTCCATCTTTCATATTCGCCATGGCTTTGAATAAGGGCTTGCCGATCTTCATGGATTGCTGGTGGTACGCTTTTTTCACTCCAAACGTACCCGCATGGCCCGAACAACGCTCCAGTGTATTGATCGTAGTCTCAGGGATCATTTTGAGCATTTCTTCGGTTTTTTTGCCGATATTTTGAACCCGGCCGTGGCAAGGGATTTGGTAGCTCACGTTGCCCAGTGGGGTGGTGAACTCGGTTTTCAAAAACCCATCGCGCTTACGCTGCATCAAGTATTCAAACGGATCCCACATGTGTTTCTTGACCAACTGCACATCTTCTTCTAGGGGGAACATCAAAGGAATTTCTTGCTTAAACATCAAAGCGCAGCTTGGAACTGCAGCCAAGATGGCATAGCCCTCTTTCGCGTAACGGGCAAGCACGGGGATATTGGCTTCTTTAGACGCGTTCACTGAGTCCAAATCGCCCAGCTCGAGTTTGGGCATGCCGCAGCATTTTTCTTTGTCCACAATGACATAGGGAACATCGTTGTGGTCAAGGATTTTTAGCAAATCCATACCGATGCCAGGCTCGTTGTAGTTGATATAGCAGGTTGCAAAAATAGCGACCTTGCCCGGTGTTTTAGCACCGTCTCGTACCACAGTCGCTTTGGCCTTGGGTGCGCTGGATCGGAATTTCTTGGTCGCTAAAGTGGGTAACCACGCATCTTTATCAACGCCAAGTGTCGACTCCATGACTTCGCGCGCAATGGCAGTTTTGTTGATCGCGTTGACAGCCTGAACCACGATGGGAATACCGGCAAAGGAGCCATGCAAATCCGTGCTGGCTAGAAGTTTTTCACCGGCGCCCACTTCGCCTTTTTTGAATTTAATGGCTTTGGCGCGCAACATGGTGTGCGGAAAGTCCAAGTTGAATTCATGCGGTGGTACATACGGGCACTTGGTGAGGTAACACAGATCGCACATGTAGCATTGGTCGACCACTTTCCAGTAGTCTTTTTTGTCAACGCCATCGACTTCCATGGTCTTGCTCTCGTCAACCAAATCAAACAGCGTTGGGAACGAACCGCAAAGACTCACGCAACGGCGGCAGCCGTGGCAGATATCAAAAATCCGCTCCATTTCATGGAAAACGGATTCTTCGTTGTAGTAGTCCGGTCCTTTCCAGTCAATCGGGTGACGGGTGGGCGCTTGGAGGTTGCCTTCTGTTGCCATGGGGGTTCTCTAGAGGAATAAGTAGTGAAAAAGATGCAGAGGGAATGTTCTGAATTGGGTGCTGCAAGCAACACCCAAAACGGACGATTCACTTAGAAGGCCTCGCAGAGGCCCTCAGTGAAAAATCAATCGACCAATTCAGTCAAAGCCTTGGCGTAGCGGTTAGCGTGTGAACGCTCTGCTTTTGCCAAAGTTTCAAACCAGTCAGCCACTTCGTCATGGCCTTCGTCACGGGCTGTTTTAGCCATGCCGGGGTACATGTCGGTGTACTCGTGGGTCTCGCCAGCAACGGCGGACGCGAGGTTTTGACGGGTGCTACCAAAAGGCATGCCAGTTGCGGGATCACCGCACTGCTCAAGCCATTCGAGGTGACCGTGCGCGTGGCCGGTTTCACCTTCAGCGGTCGAACGGAACAATGCAGCCACATCGGGCTGGCCTTCAACGTCGGCCTTGTTCGCGAAATACAAATAACGGCGGTTGGCCTGTGACTCGCCTGCGAAGGCGGCTTTCAGGTTGTCTTCCGTTTTGGAGCCTTTAAGTGCTGCCATGGAAATCTCCTTAGGGGTTAAAGAAAACGCGTTTGCTTTGAGCAAAAATTTGCCAAAGACAGGGTTAGCTTAACTGCCTAATATGACTGCGTCTAATTGGCTCGTTCAATGCCTCTGATTGAATAAGCCTATTGATAAGGCATTATTCAAAGAGAGCGTCAAAACCCGTTGCGGGCTCAAAACGCTTGTTTCGCCAGTAAAGGCGGGACGGTCCGGGCAGGGCGCGTTCATTGACGGAGTGGCGCTCGTCTCCGGGGTAACAAATCACCCGTTCCTCGTTTTCATTGAAAGCCTCAGGCATCACCATGGGCGGGGGGCGCAAAGCCGCTTCTTTAAGTACGCTGGCAACTGACGCATGGCGCGCTAAATGCGCCAAGCTCATGATCTGTGGCGGGGCGAGTTCAATATCGCGGCTCCAATACTGCTCCAAGGCTTTGCGCGGTTGCAGCCAAGCGCTTTCAGTGGCTTCTACGTTGTCGTGTTGTGCGTGCTGTCCATCGGGCATAGCGGCTACGAAAAAGCGGGTGTCAAAGCGCTTAGAGGTGACAGAAGGCAACTTAGGCGTGACCCAGCGAACCCAGGGTTGGACCGCGCTGGTATGCAGTTGCAAAGCGTTGGCCGCCAAGCGCTCGTGAAAACTTCCAGACGGTGGCTCCTTGGTGTCTTTGTAGGGCTTGCCAAATAAAACGCCGGACTCTTCAAAGGTTTCGCGCAGCGCCGCTACATAAAGACCCAAAGCAGTGTCCTCTTGCAAAGTGGGTTCTCCCAAGGCCTGAAGCATTTGGGGAAGGGCGAGGTCGAAATGCGGAATGTGCGATGGGGCGCAATCACTGGCATCCAATTTCCCGCCTGGAAACACATAGGCTCCGCCCAAAACATCCGACAAGCCGTGCCGTTTGACCAAAAACACTTCCAATCCGCCCGGGCTATCGCGCAGCATCACGAC
>JBAXOC010000082.1:0-6522 GCA_037133455.1 Comamonadaceae bacterium
TGCCAAGGCTTGGGTGAACACCATCGCATCGCCGGACTCGTCGCTGGCGGTGAATGTTCCGCCGACGATCTTGTGGGCAAAATTTTTCAGCGAAGGTTCGATTTTCAAAAGCTCGTCGCGGCTGATCACTTTGCGGTCTACGCCGTATTTGCCCATCAGGGCGGCGGCTTGGGCGGCGGAATCAAACGAGGCTTGGTCACTGTAGTAGTGGGCAATGCCGCGCTCAACCCGTTGAAAGTCAATGCCAGTGGCGGCAATGACTTCCTTGAGGGCGAGGTGGCTGTATGCGCCAAGCGCGACCAGTTGTTGCACATTGCGTTCAAAAGCGCGGTCGTTGCAGTTGGCTAAAAACTGCAAGCCCCAGCGGTACTGGCGCCAGCCTTCGCCCATGGGATTTTGAGGGCGAAACAACAAAGGCGCTTCATTGCTAAACATCCACTTCAATGCCTTCAAAGGCGCTTCCCGGTTAGCCCAGGGTTCACAGTAGCTCACTGAAATTTGCCCCGCGTTGGCAAAACTGGTCTCCATGGCGGCGTCACTTTGGCGATCTATCACGGTGACCGCATGCCCACGCTCAGCCAAATGCCACGCGGTGCTGATGCCAATGATGCCGGCGCCTAAAACAATAATTTTCATAGATTGCAGTGTGACGGATAGGGAGAATTTGTAACAGCAAAATCACCTTGTTTGCGAAAACATTAGTTTGGTTAATACTAGGACCATGCGAAATTACGATCCTGACGCTTTAGAGTGCCTTGCCGCCATTGTGGAGCAAGGCGGGTTTGAACGCGCGGCGGTGCGCTTGTCGATTACCCAGTCGGCGGTGTCGCAACGCCTTCGCGCATTAGAAGCCCAAGTGGGAACCGTGCTTTTAGTACGCAGTCGCCCCGTTAAACCCACCAGCGCTGGGCGTTTACTGATCAAGCACGCGATGCAAATGCGTTTGCTGCGGGCCGATTTGGAAACCGATTTACAAGACTTAGCGCCCGGCGCGAGCAAAGAGGAAGACCGGGTTTCCATCGCCATTAACGCCGACAGCATTGCAACCTGGGCTTTGGGCGCGTTGGATCCTTTGATCCATGCGGGTTTGCCTTTGGAAATCATCACCGATGACCAAGACTTTACCCACGACTGGCTGCGCGAAGGCTTGGTACTGGGCTGTGTGACGACGCTTAAACAGGCCTTGCGGGGCTGCAAAGTGGTGCCCTTGGGCGCGATGCATTACGTGGCCGTTGCCAGCAGCAGTTACGCCCAGGCGCATTGTCCAGAAGGCCTCACGCCCCACAATTTTCGTGATATTGCTTTTGTGGCCTTCAACCGCAAAGACGATGGCCCCGCCGAGTTTGTGGCACGGGCGTTGGGCCTGCGGCGGGTGGCTTTGAACCAGCGCTTTGTTCCAAGCGCGGAGGGGCAATTGCGCGCCGCCTTGTCGGGTTGGGGCGCGGCAGTGTTGCCGCGCCTGCGCGTTCAAACGCACTTGGAGTCGGGCGACTTGGTGAATCTGGCACCTGCACATGCTTTGCCGGTTGATTTGTACTGGCATTGCTGGAACCTGGATTCGCAAGTGATTGATCGGTTAACCGCAGCTTTGGCTGTTGCGGCAGAACAAGCGCTCGCAAAAAATACTACGGAGTCATAAAAAAACCAACAGCAACACTTTAAAAAGCATCGGGCTAGAATTCAAACATGACTTCTACACCGCAACCCAAAGTGTCTTTCAAAGCCCAGATGTTGCAGGCCCGCGAAGACGCGATTATCCAAACGGCAAGTCGCTTGCTCGCTGAAAAAGGTTTTGAAGCGATGACGGTGGATGAAGTGGCTGCCAGTGTGGGCATTGCCAAAGCCAGTTTGTACAAACATTTCCCCAGCAAAGAAGACCTCGCCGCAGCCGCGATGGTGCAGATCATGCGACGGGCACAGGACTTTATTGGAGCGCTCCCCGCGCAGTCGGCGATGGATCAACTGCGCACCGTGGCGCGCTGGACCATGGAGCTCAAGCTCAAAGGCGAGATGCCTAACTTGCCGAGCCAAAACTCCACCTTGCGAGCCAAGTTGATGGCTGACAAAGCGTATATGGACGGGCTGATCGATGTGAGTGACCGCTTAGGCGCGTGGATTGAAGCTGCCCAAGCCAAAGGGCAGATCAACCCCGCGTTACCTGCCATCGCGGTGCTTTACACCTTGTACGCGCGCGCTTGCGATCCAGTGTTGGAGTTCTTAAAAATGGGCGGCCAACACGAGGACGCACAAATCATTGATTTGGTCATGTGCAGTTGTTTTGAAGGGCTCGCCGCGCGGTAGTCGGGCCAGCGGCAGCCTCAGACTTCAATTGTTGAGCCTGCCCGAAAAAGCGTCTGTTCATTTTTTCGCGCATACCCCAAGGGGTTAGCGACAACACGGCAACCCTGGTGCAAATAATCTTGCGGGGCATGCAAATGGCCATGCAGCCACAACTGCGCTTGCGGCAGCAAATCATCCAACGAGTTACAAAAGCCAGCCGTCCCCGGCACCAAGCCGTAACGCGGATCGGCACTTCGCAAGCTAGGCGCAAAGTGGGTAACTACGACCGTCGTACCTTCAAAAGGCTGGGTCAAGGCGTCGCGCAGCCAGGCTTGGCATTGCAGTGCGTGTTCGCGCACTGCCTCGGCTAAAAAAGGCAGACCGTTTCGTGTGGTGTTGGTTTTCTTGAGGTAAAAATTCGCTGCCCGAAAGGCCTTGTCTCGGGCTTTGAGTTGCTGGGTGAGTTGCGAAGGTGAATGGGGTGTGTCGGGGCACAAGGCATCAAAGTCGGTCCACAGAGTAGTGCCAATAAACCGCACGGGTTTACCCACCTTGTCTGTCCAAGGTGCAAGCCACACTTCGCGCTCTAACCACACCATCCCTAAGCGCTCGCAGGTTTCGCGCAGACGGGCATGGGCGTGGTCAAAGTCCATCCCGTCGTATTCGTGGTTTCCGGGCAGGTACAACACCGGTGTGGGCCAGCCCTGCAAAGGAGAAAAGCCAGGCAAGCCAAAATCCGCGTCTTGGAGCAAGGAGCCGTTTTGGTAGGAACCGATGTCACCGGCCAAGACCAACAGGTCAGCGTCGGGAGCGCACTGTGCTTGCGGCGATGACAAAAACTGCGGCTGAGACTCCAAATGGAGGTCGGAAAAGAGTTGTAACTTCATACCGCCAGAGCCATGTTTTGTGATGGAAAAGCCAGCGTTGCGACGGCTTGAATTTGGTCGCGAAACCAAACGTGGGCATTGTCTTGGTTATGGCGGCTATGCCAAAGTGCGTCTACGTGAATGGGTGCCACTTCAAAAGGCAATTCGCGAACGGCAAGCTCTGACTCAAAGCCGGTGATGTTTAAAAAATGGCGTGGCAAAACGGCGAGTAAATCAGAATTCGCAACCACCTTGCCAGTGGTAAAAAATTGATTCACCGTCAACACCACGCGCCGGGTTTTATTGAGGCCGGCAAGGGCTTCATCAATCAGTCCAAAAGCGCGACCTGAAAAACTCACCAGCGTGTGATTGGCTTGGCAGTAGCTCTCCAAAGTCAAAGCTTGCGATGCCAAAGGATGGCCTTTGCGCATCACGCAAACGTAATCACTGGCAAACAGGCGTTGGTGAAAAAATCGCGGTGAGCCGCCGGCTTGGGTCAGCGCAGAGAGTTCCGATAAAACGCCAGGGAAGTGTCCAATCGCTAAGTCGGCTTGGCCCTCTTCGAGCATGCGCCGGGGATCGCGCGTGGTGAGTGGTACCACGCGCAAAGATACGCCGGGCGCTTGACTAGTGACAGTGTTGATAAGCCCCGCCATCAGCTCGGCGGCGGTGGCATCAGCCAAGGTCAGCACGAAGGTGTTGGTTGTGGTGGCGGGAGAAAATTTTTGAGGCGCGAGCGTGAGTTCCAAGTGCTGCAGCGTTTCGCGAACCCTAGGCCACAAGGCCAAAGCCCTCGCGGTCGGTTGCAAGCCGCGCCCTTGGCGAACCAACAACTCATCATCGAGAGCCACTCGCAAACGGCGCAATGCGTTGCTAACAGCGGGCTGTGTTAACGCGAGAACGTTGGCCGCTTTGGTGAGGCTGCCTTCGGCCATAACGACATCAAAGACTTTCAGCAAATTCAGGTCAAAGGTGCGGATGTTGAGCGGGAGCATTTCGATATATAGATCTGGTGAATAGCATTAATCACCAAACTAAAGTGGACTAACACTAGTGTAAACCCTAATATCGCACTATGTTTATCAAGGAGTCTTCCATGTCTCGCATTAATTTTACTGAATTTGCTGGTTCTTTTTCCTTCAATGGCGCTCCCGAGGCAGCTCCAAAATCAGAAGCCACACGCACTTTGGCTGGGTTGATGCTCGCTGGCGTGATGGCTGCGATGTTGGTGGTGGCCGATCAAGTGATCGACAACTGGGCCGACGGCCATTTGCTCTTGGGTTGGGTCGCTTTGTGGAGCGTGGTGTTTGCTGGGTTGGCTTTCTTTGCCCGCCCATTGCGCAAAATCACCATGGCCTTGGCTGCCAGTTTGGATCGCCAAATGAAAGAAGCTGCCCAAATGCGCCGCGAAGAGCAAATGTGGGAATTCGCTAACCGTGACCCCCGTGTCATGGAAGAGCTACGCGCCGCAGTGGCGCGCGCTTCTTAAGCTGCCAGGCGTTGTTCGAACTGCGCCTTGGTCTTTTCCAAGGCCGCAGGCAAGTGGTACGCCAGTTGGCTAAACAACTCGGTGTGCAGGGAAATTTCTTGCTTCCAGTCGGCCTTGTTTAAGCTGGTCACGGTTGCAAATTCGGCGGGCGTGAACGCCAAACCTTTCCAAGTGATTTCTGCATAAGTGGGGCTCACGCCAAAGCCGTTGTCAACCCCTTGGGCTTTGCCTTCTAGGCGGTCAATCATCCACTTCAAGACACGCATGTTTTCGCCGTAGCCCGGCCAAACGAATTTGCCGTCTTCGCCTTTGCGAAACCAATTGACGCAGTAAATCGCTGGCAACTTCGCGCCAGCCTGGGTCAGTTTGTCCCCCATATCTAACCAGTGCTGAAAGTAATCGCTCACGTTGTAACCGGTAAAAGGAAGCATCGCAAACGGGTCGCGGCGCACTACGCCTTGTTGACCGGCCGCAGCAGCAGTGGTCTCAGAGCCCATGGTGGCTGCCATATACACACCTTCAACCCAGTTGCGCGCCTCGGTCACCAAGGGTACGGTAGTCGATCGGCGACCACCAAAAATAAACGCATCAATCGGCACGCCGTTGGCATCGTCCCACGCGCTGTCTAGCGCAGGGTTGTTGCCGGCGGCGACTGTAAAGCGAGAGTTGGGGTGGGCGGCTTTGGCGCCGGTTTCTTTGGCGATGGCAGGCGTCCAGTCCTTGCCTTGCCAGTCGATCAAATGGGCGGGTAAAGCGCCACTGTCTTTTTCCATGCCTTCCCACCACACGTCGCCGTCATCGGTCAGTGCCACGTTGGTAAAAATCACATTCTTGCTCAGGCTGGCCATGCAGTTGGGATTGGTGTGGTAATTCGTCCCTGGGGCCACACCAAAATAACCTGCTTCGGGGTTAATTGCATACATCTTGCCGTCTGCGTGCGGCTTGATCCAAGCGATGTCGTCGCCAATCGTGGTGACCTTCCATCCCTCAAAGCCTTCGGGTGGAACCAACATCGAAAAGTTGGTTTTACCGCAAGCGCTTGGGAATGCTGCGGCAACGTGGTATTTTTTGCCTTCGGGGCTGCTCACCCCTAAGATCAACATGTGTTCTGCAAGCCAGCCTTGGTCGCGGCCCATGGTCGAGGCAATGCGCAAGGCAAAGCATTTTTTCCCAAGCAAAGCGTTGCCGCCGTAGCCTGAGCCGTAAGACCAGATTTCACGGGTTTCAGGAAAATGCACGATGTATTTGGTTTTGTTACAGGGCCATTTCACATCGTCTTGGCCGTCCGCCAAGGGCGCGCCGACAGAATGCATGCAAGGAACAAAAGCCCCGTCCACACCGAGCACGTCATACACCGCCTTGCCCATGCGCGTCATGATGCGTTGGTTGACAGCGACATACGCGCTATCACTTAACTCAATCCCAATGTGGGCAATATGTGAGCCCAAAGGCCCCATGGAGAAAGGCACCACATACATGGTGCGACCCTTCATGCAGCCGTCAAACAAGGGGTTCAAAGTCGCCCGCATGTCTTGGGGCGCCATCCAGTTGTTGGTGGGGCCGGCGTTTTCTTTGCGCTCGCTGCAGATATAAGTACGATCTTCTACGCGGGCAACGTCCGTGGGGTCAGAGCAGGCGAGAAAACTATTGGGCCGTTTGGCTGGGTTGAGTTTTTTGAAAGTTCCCGCATCCACCAATTGTTGGCACAGGCGTTGGTACTCTTCCTCGGAGCCATCGCACCAGTGAATGGCGGCAGGCTTGCACAAGGCCGCCATATCGGCGACCCAAGCGACTAGGCGGGCGTGTTTGACAAAGCTGGGCGCATTGAGGCTGAGCCCCTGCATCGTGGGTGAATTCATCGCTAACTCCTAAGTTTAAAAATCGTTT
>JBAXOC010000083.1:0-6382 GCA_037133455.1 Comamonadaceae bacterium
CGACAGCCGCCAAGACCAAGCCGATGCCGTTGCAGCCCCGCTCAACTGTGCGGCCCTGAAGGACTACCGATCGCTGATCGGTCAGGTTGATGCGGTCAGCATTGTGGTGCCCACCCAAGGTCACTACGACGTGTGCGCAGAATTTTTGCGGGCGGGCGTGCATGTGTTAGTTGAAAAACCCATGACCACCACGCTGGAGCAGGCCGATGAATTGATTCTATTAGCCAAAGAAAACCATTGTGTGTTGGCTGTGGGTCATTTGGAGCGTTTCAACCCAGCCGCTTTGGCGTTGGAGCCCTTGCTGTCCAATCCCCGTTTCATTGACAGCTCACGTTTGGCCCCTTTCAAGCCACGCGCCACCGATGTGAGTGTGCTGCTGGACTTGATGATCCACGACGTGGATTTGATCTTGTCCTTGGTCAACAGCGAGCTGGAAAGCGTGGAGTGTTCGGGTGCGCGCGTGTTGACCTCTGACATTGACATCGCGAATGCTCGGATTCGTTTTGCCAATGGCTGCGTGGCCAACGTGACCGCCAGCCGCGTGAGCGCCAAGAGTGAGCGCAAAATGCGCGTTTTTCAAGACCAAGCCTGTCACTCCCTTGATTTCCAGGCCCGCACCTTGACCACTTACCGAGGTGATGCCACGCCTGCGGCCGATTCCGAGCTGGCAATTGAGCGCCAAGAACAATCGTTTGGTGAGGCTGATCCTTTGTTTGCCGAGATCTTCGACTTTGTCCAGAGCATTAGGCAGGGACGCCCCCCAAAAGTGAATGGTGAAGCGGGTCGCCGTGCCCTTGACGCGGTTCAGCGCATCACCGATGCCACCCGTCTGATTTCCTGATTTTTTGTACATTTGAAAGGACCGCCATGCCCATCCCTATGGTCGATCTGGTCGCCCAGTACCGCGATCTCCAGCCCCAGTTGGAACCTGCACTATTGAAAGCCTTGACGGCTGCGCAGTTCATTTTGGGCCCCAACGTTCAAGCCTTTGAGAAAGAGGCGGCCGAGTACCTCGGTGTGGCCCATGCCATCACTTGTGCTAATGGCACCGATGCTCTGCACTTGGCCTTGTTGGCTGCGGGCATTGGGCCTGGCGACGAGGTGATCACCACGCCTTTCACATTCATCGCCACAGCAGAGGCCATTGCTTATGTTGGGGCCAAAGCCGTATTTGTTGACATCGATCCCTGCACCTTCAACATCGACGTGGCGCAAGCCGAGCGCGCCATCACCGCCAAGACCAAGGCCTTGTTACCGGTGCATTTGTTTGGACAGCCGGCCAATTTGGCGCCTTTGATGGCCTTGGCCAAAGAACACCAGCTTCAATTGGTGGAAGACTGTGCTCAATCTTTTGGTGCCGATATTGGTGGCATTCAGACTGGCGCGATGGGTGATGTGGCCGCTTTTAGCTTTTTCCCCAGTAAAAACTTGGGCTGCTTTGGCGACGGCGGCATGATCACAACGCAGTCGGACGACATGGCGGAAACCCTACGCATGCTTCGCAACCACGGCAGCAAGGTGCGTTACTACCACGACATTGTGGGTTACAACAGCCGTCTTGATGAACTGCAGGCCGTGGTGCTGCGGGCTAAGCTACCGTTGATTGACCATTACAACCAAGAGCGTCGCCGCGTCGCTCAGCGTTACAACGCAGGCTTGTGTCTCCTGAACTTGCGAACGCCCTGCGAGGATGGTGTGGGTCTGCACGTCTACCATCAGTACACCTTGCTGACCGATGACCGTGCGGCCATTCAGCAGGCTTTGACTGAGCGCCAAATTGCCAGCGCCGTTTACTACCCCGTGCCTTTGCACCAGCAAAAAGTATTTGCCTCTATCTCAGCCGGGGCCAGCTTCCCGGTGACCGAATCGGTGGCCCAGCGCTGCCTGTCTTTGCCGATCTATCCTGAGCTGAGCAACGAAGCTATTGACGAGGTGTGCGGCGTGATTCGCCAGGCTTTGAAAGCGTGATGACGGACGCACTGCCCACAAAGGCCGCGTCCAAGTCAGACTTGCGTGTGAGCATGGTCGCGGCCGAGCGTTCGGGCGACATGCTTGCGGCCTTGTTGTTGCAAGGCATGCGAAAAACCTGGCCGCTCTTGCGAGCTTCGGGCATTGGCGGGCCGCAGATGGATGCGGCCGGATTTGTGTCGCGCTGGTCCTGCGACGAGTTGTCAGTGCGTGGTTTGGTGGAGGCGCTCTGGCGTTACCGCCATATCAATGGCATCCGCAAGGCACTGATTCAAGATTTGCTGGCATCGCCTCCTGACCTGTATGTGGGCGTCGATGCGTCCGACTTCAACTTGCCCGTGGAGCGTTTGTTGCGTCAAAAGGGCGTTCCAACGGTTCAACTGGTGTGTCCCTCCATTTGGGCTTGGCGTCCAGAGCGCGTGCAAAAAATTCGCGACAGCGTGGACCATGTGCTGTGCATTTACCCTTTTGAGCCGGACTTGTTGGCTCAGCATGGCATTGAGGGCAGCTTCGTCGGCCACCCAATCGCCGATGTGATTTCACTGGAACCTGACCGTTTGAAAACCAGGTTCCAACTGGGTTTGCCTGCAGATGCCACCATCGTGGCCTTGCTGCCTGGCAGCAGACCCTCTGAGGCGAAAGCTTTGGCCTTGCCTTTTTTGCAAGCGGCCCAGTTGATGCGCCAGCAAAGGCCTGAATTGAAATTTTTGTTACCCACGCATGAGCTCTTGATGCCTGTGATCGATGCCGCCGTTGCCCAGACCGGTATGCAATCGCATGTGAAGGTGGTGATGGGCCGTTCGCACGAGGTGCAGGCGGCTTGTGATGTGGCGCTGGTGGCCAGTGGTACGGCCACTTTAGAAACTGCTTTACACAAGCGCCCCATGGTCATCGCTTACAAAATGCAATGGCTGTCTTGGCAGATTGCCAACCGTCAGCGCTTGCTGCCTTGGATTGGTTTGCCCAATATTTTGTGCAATGAGCGTTTGGTGCCCGAATTTTTGCAAGAGCAGGTTCAGCCCAAAGCCCTGGCCCAGGCGGTCATGGGGTGGCTAGACGATCCAGACGCAGTGACCCGCATTCAAGAGCGATTCACCGATCTTCACCATCAACTGCGTCAGGACATGCCGACGCTGGCCACCCATGCGATCCAAAAAGTCCTGGCCGCTTAAGCAATCCAAATTGAACTGGGATACCGATGGCTTGACGGCCGGGGTGGATGAGGCTGGTCGAGGCCCTTTGGCGGGCCCTGTAGTCGCGGCCGCTGTCATTTTGGATGAGCTGAACCCCATTCACGGATTGAACGACTCCAAAAAACTTTCGGCCAAGCGCCGCGAGGCTTTGTTTGATGAAATTCGGGCGCGTGCTTTGTGCTTTGCCATCGCCGAGGCCAGCGTGCAGGAAATCGATGAGATCAATATTTTGCAAGCCACCTTGTTGGCCATGAAGCGCGCAGTGGAGGCCTTGCGCCTGCCCCCTAAGTTGGTGCTGGTGGACGGTAACCGCTTGCCGATCTTGTCCATTCGGTCTGAAGCCATTGTGCAGGGCGACGCTTTGGTTCCGGCCATCTCGGCCGCATCCATTTTGGCCAAGGTGCACCGAGACCGCCTGTGCGAGGCGATGCACCAACGGTACCCGGTGTACGGATTTGACCAGCACAAAGGCTATGGCACGGCTCAGCACATGGCCGCATTACAAGCCCATGGCCCGGCAGATTGCCACAGAATGACATTTGCCCCAGTGGCCAGGAGTGTGCGGTGCATCTGATCACGTCCCGAGACAACCCCCAGGTCAAAGCCTGGCGTCGCTTGGCCCAAGAGACCACCGCTTACCGCAAAGCCGGACAATTTTGGCTGGAGGGCGATCACTTGTGTCGTGCTGCGCTTGAGCGCGGTGTGCGACCGCAGCAGGTGGTGTTGACCGAGTCGTTTCAGGCAGAGCAGGGCGAGCAATGGGCGGGTTTGACCGACCAATTCTTTGTCCTGCCAGACACTTTGTTTGAGAGCCTGAGCGGCTTGGAGTCGCCTGCCCGCATGGGCTTTGTCGTTTCTTGGGCGGCTGAAAAACAGGTTTTCCCTGATGTGGCCACCGTGGTGCTGGACCGATTGCAAGACGCCGGCAATGTGGGGGCCATTTTGCGTTGCGCTTCGGCTTTCGGTTATCGCCAAGTCTTGGCAGTTAAGGGTACGGCGGCGCTGTGGTCTCCTAAAGTGCTCAGAGCGGGCATGGGGGCGCATTTCGGTTTGAAGCTGGTGGAGTCTGTCAGCGAAGCGGATGTGGCGGCTTTGCAGGTGCCTGTTTTGACCACCAGCTCGCATGAAGGGCCTTTTTTGCATGATCTTTTGCAACGCAAGGAATTGCCCCAAAAGTGCGCTTGGGTTTTCGGTCACGAAGGGCAGGGCGTCAGCGACAGCTTGATGGCTTTGGCGCGACAAAAAGTCCGAATTGCCCAGCCCGGTGGTGAGGAGTCATTGAATGTGGCGACTGCAGCGGCCATTTGTCTGCATGCCAGTGCAACCGCCGCCTTTTAACCTTGAGTAGGCGTTTTTCAGGTCGTTTTACGGTGCATTTGTCAGGGTTTTCGAGCAGTCCTCGGCTACAATGATTGGCTTTCCCGCATCAACCTGTACGCCACAGTCCATCCCAGGCCCAATCCTCGAACAAGCAGCCAAAAAGAGATCACATCTCTGGTGAGTGCTGAGGCGTACCCGAACTATTCCGGAGAACCCAGTGCTTTTGTCTCTTCAGGGAACTTTCCCTCCCGCCATCTTGGCACTCGCAGACGGCACGGTCTACGTTGGAAATTCCATTGGAATGGCTGGCTCTACCGTCGGCGAAGTGGTATTTAACACCTCGATGACCGGCTACCAAGAGATCTTGACCGATCCCAGCTATTGCCAACAAATCGTGACCCTAACCTATCCCCATATTGGTAACTACGGAACCAACGGGGAAGACATTGAGTCTGACCGTGTCCACGCAGCAGGCTTGATCATCAAAGACCTGCCTTTGGTCGCGTCCAATTTTCGCAGTACCCAAACACTTTCAGAATATTTGGTCAGCAATGCGACCGTAGCGATTGCCAACCTAGATACCCGGCAATTGACGCGCCATCTGCGAGTCCACGGCGCACAAAACGGCTGCATCTTGGCCCTTAAGGCCGGCGAATCGCTGACCAATGCCACGATTGAAAAAGCAATTGCGGCGGCGAAAGCAGCGCCTTCCATGGCGGGTCTGGACCTGGCCAAAGCGGTTTCTGTGACTGCGTCTTACGCATGGACGGAGACGGAGTGGACTTTGGGCGAAGGGTACGGACAGCAAACAGCACCAAAATTCCATGTTGTTGCCTACGATTTTGGGGTGAAGAAAAACATTTTGCGGATGTTGGCGCAGCGGGGTTGCAAAGTGACCGTGGTTCCAGCAGAGACATCTGCCTTAGAGGTCCAAAAACTCAAACCACAGGGCATCTTTTTAAGCAATGGCCCGGGCGATCCCGAGCCCTGCGATTACGCTATCAAAGCAGCGCAAACCTTGATTGAGTCGGGCATTCCTACCTTTGGTATTTGCCTTGGGCACCAAATCATGGCCTTGGCCTCAGGCGCTAAGACGTTCAAGATGAAATTTGGGCACCACGGCGCAAACCATCCTGTGAAAGACCTCGCTAGCGGTCGCGTCAGTATCACCAGCCAAAACCATGGCTTTGCAGTTGATGAAAAAACCTTGCCGACGAATTTACGTGCGACCCACATCAGCTTGTTTGATAACACGCTGCAAGGCTTAGAGCGAACCGACAAACCCGCATTTTGTTTCCAGGGGCATCCGGAAGCATCTCCAGGCCCTAGCGCTATTGGGTACTTGTTTGATCGCTTTATTCGGGAGATGGAGTCGCGTTCATGAGTTTTTACGGCGTTACCGATATTTGGACCTATGTGATTGGCGCGTTTGGCATCATCTTGTTGCCTGGCCCCAACTCCTTATTCATTTTGTCGGTCGCAACTGCGCGGGGTGTGAAAGCAGGTTACCAAGGTGCGCTTGGCGTGTTTTTAGGCGACGTGGTTTTGTTGGCTTTGACTGCTTTGGGGGCTGCAGGTTTATTGCACACCTACCCCGCTTTATTTATTCTTGTGAAATACGCAGGGGCTGCCTATTTGTCGTGGGTAGGTCTGAACTTGGTCTGGTCAGCGCTACTCCAATGGCGCTCGGCTGATGTGCCCGAGGAAATGGCTCCCGTCGTCCCTGCGCACCTTACCCATCCTTTTAAACGGGCATTGGTCATCAGTGTCTTAAACCCCAAAGCGATTTTATTTTTACTGTCGTTTTTTGTTCAGTTTATTGATCCGAGTTATCCGAACCCCGCCATTCCATTTTTGATTTTGAGCGCGATTGTGATGACGTTCAGCGCACTGTATCTTTC
>JBAXOC010000084.1:0-6363 GCA_037133455.1 Comamonadaceae bacterium
AACCCCTGCGTACAAGACCAACGTTAAAACCAAGAAGGAACCCGCAATCCAGGCCCGTGGCACGCCCCAATACTCCAAAATTGCCAAGGCGAGTAAAGCAACCAGCAAGCACGCCACATACAAGCCAAAGCGACGGTGGATTCGGTGGGTGTATTGATCGTATGCGGCGGCATCCACTTGCCAAACTTCTTGTGAATCGGTATTTTTTCGCCACGCAAAAACAATAACAATTGCAATGAAGATTAGAACGGATCCTTGCGCAGCAAACCAAAAACTCACCGGCCAGCCGGCAACCACCATTTGCAAATCACGGGCGAAGAACACCACGCCAAATGAAACTGCAAACCACAACGTTAACAAAGCGGCATGCAGCCGCCATGACGTTGTGGCTTGCGTAAGCTTCATCGTGCCGCGAGCTGTTGCCAGGTGGAAATCACGGAGTCAGGATTGAGCGAGATCGAAGAAATTCCTTGCTCATCCAACCATTGGGCAAAGTCAGGATGGTCGCTCGGGCCCTGTCCGCAAATGCCGATGTACTTGCCTTGGGCCTTGCAAGCCTGAATCGCAAGGCTGATCAAGGCCTTCACTGCAGGGTCACGCTCATCAAAGTCCTGGGCTAGCAACTCCAAACCCGAATCGCGGTCTAGCCCAAGCGTCAATTGCGTTAAGTCGTTGGAGCCAATCGAAAACCCATCAAAGTACTCTAAAAATTCGTTCGCCAAAATCGCATTGCTCGGAATCTCGCACATCATGATGAGCTTCAAATCGTCTTTGCCGCGCTCCAAGCCGTGGCGAGCCAATAATTCGGTGACTTTCTTGGCTTGCCCCAAGGTTCGGACAAAAGGCACCATAACCTGAACATTGGCCAGCCCCATGTCATTGCGAACGCGTTTGATCGCTTCACATTCCATCGCAAAGGCTTCGCCAAATTCAGCGCTCACATACCGTGCGGCACCGCGAAATCCGAGCATCGGATTTTCTTCTTCGGGTTCGTAGCGGCTGCCACCTATGAGTTTGCGGTATTCATTCGATTTAAAGTCTGACAAGCGCACGATCACAGGCTTAGGCCAAAAGGCAGCCGCAATAGTTGCAACGCCTTCGGCGACACGGTCCACATAAAACGCCCGGGGCGATGCGTGCCCACGGGCCACGGATTCCACCGCCTTTTTTAAATCTGCATCGACATTGGGATAGTCAAGAATAGCTTTGGGGTGAACACCAATGTTGTTATTGATGATGAACTCCAAGCGCGCCAAGCCGACGCCCGAATTAGGAAGTTGGCAAAAATCGAATGCCAATTGCGGATTGCCCACATTCATCATGATTTTGACGGGAATCTCTGGCATCTCGCCCCGCTGCACTTCCGATATTTCCGTCTCTAACAGGCCGTCATAAATGAAACCCGTATCGCCTTCAGCGCAGCTCACTGTTACCAGCATTCCGTTTTTAAGAACGTCTGTGGCGTGACCACATCCGACTACTGCGGGGATGCCTAATTCACGCGCAATGATGGCCGCGTGGCAGGTGCGTCCGCCTCGGTTGGTCACAATCGCTGAGGCACGTTTCATCACCGGTTCCCAATTGGGGTCGGTCATATCTGTCACCAAAATATCGCCCGCTTGGACGGTGTCCATCTCGCTGATGTTGTGAACGATACGCACTGGCCCGGTGCCAATTTTTTGCCCGATCGCTCGGCCATCCACGATGACCGCGCCCTTGCCTTTGAGTTTGTAGCGGTACTCTACTGAATTGCCCGCTTGGCTTTTGACCGTTTCTGGCCGGGCTTGCAAGATATAGAGCTCGCCGTCGATGCCGTCTTTCCCCCACTCAATATCCATGGGACGGCCGTAATGGTCTTCGATCACCAAGGCGTAGCGCGCTAGTTGCTCCACATCGCTGTCTGTGAGCGAATAACGGTTGCGAAGTTCCGTTGGCACGTCGGTGGTCTTCACGAGCTTGGCGCCCGCGGCTTGCTCTTCTTGGCTTGTGAATTCCATCTGTAAAAGCTTTGAGCCGAGACTGCGGCGAATCACCGCCCGCTTGCCCGCGCGAAGCATGGGCTTATGTACATAGAACTCATCCGGGTTGACGGCACCTTGGACGACCGTTTCGCCCAGGCCATAACTCGATGTAATAAAAACTACATCTGAAAAACCGGACTCGGTATCAATCGTGAACATCACGCCCGCTGCACCCAAATCAGAGCGCACCATGCGCTGAATTCCCGCGCTCAAGGCCACATGCTCGTGGGCAAAGCCTTTGTGAACGCGGTAACTGATAGCGCGGTCGTTGTAAAGCGAAGCAAAGACTTCTCGAATTTTGTGCAAGATGTCTTCAATTCCGACCACGTTCAAAAACGTTTCTTGCTGACCTGCAAAAGACGCGTCTGGCAAATCTTCGGCCGTTGCTGAAGATCGAACCGCAAAGGACACCTCTGGGTTACCAGACTGCAAGACTTTAAATTCCCGACGGATGCCTTCTTCTAAGGCTTTGGGGAAGGGCTGCGCCTCTACCATCGCGCGAATTTCGGCTCCGGCTAAAGCCAAGGCCCGCACGTCTTCTACATCGAGTTTAGCCAAGCGGGCGTTGATGCGACCGCTCAAGTCCTCGTGCTTTAAAAACTCCCTGAAGGCATGGGCTGTGGTGGCAAACCCTGTGGGAACCTTAACGCCTTGGGGCAGTTGAGAAATCATTTCTCCTAAGCTTGCGTTTTTTCCACCGACCGATTCGACATCGGTCATCCGCAAAAGTTCAAAGGGAACCACTACATCGGTCGGGCCTAATAGATTAGACATAAAGACTCCAAAGTTAAAAACCCTGGCGGTTGCGAGTAGCGCGCTGCCTTTGTGTTTGTTGCTTTACACAGCGAAGCCATTCAAAAACCGCGAAAAATAAAGGGCATTGTAGGGCGATGATCCCCTCGCTCATGGGATTTCCCATGGGTGCACAATTCAGGCCTCAAAGCATCTATTCCTACTCCAACCCTTATGCCCAATCGCACCGTATTTTTTGTCTCCGACGGAACTGGCATCACTGCTGAAACTTTTGGCAACGCCATCTTGGCCCAATTTGAAACCAAGACGCGGCATGTTCGCCTGCCTTTTATTGACACCGCCGACAAAGCGCACCAAGCGGTTCGACAGATCAACCACGCAGGCGTTGTGGATGGCAATAAACCCATCGTTTTTACGACGCTGGTGAATATGGAAATTTTGAAAGTGATTCAAGAAGGCTGCCAAGGCATGCTTTTGGACATGTTCGGCATGTTTGTTCACCCTTTAGAGCAAGAACTTAACCTGAAATCGAACCACCGCGTTGGACGGTTCAGCGATGCCAGTAAAAGCAAGGAATACCACGACCGCATTGAAGCCATTAATTTTTCACTGGCCCACGACGATGGGCAAAGTAATCGCGACTTAGAGCAATCCGACGTGATTTTGGTCGGGATCAGTCGCAGCGGTAAGACGCCGACCTCCCTCTATTTGGCAATGCAATATGGGCTCAAGGCGTCTAACTACCCGTTAATCCCCGAGGACTTTGATCGTCGCCAACTCCCGCCAGCCTTGCTACCCCACAAGAGCAAGATTTTTGGTCTCAGTATTCAACCTGATCGATTAAGCGAAATTCGAAACGAGCGCCGACCCAACTCCAAATACGCATCAATAGAAAACTGTCGTTTTGAAGTCTCTGAGGCAGAAAGCATGATGCGCAGGGCCGGGATTCGGTGGCTATCGACGACCACCAAATCCATCGAAGAAATCGCCACTACGATCCTGCAAGAACTCCATCCCGAGCGATTGGCCTATTGACCGGGGTAGGAAGTCGCCTTGTTTTAAAGGCCGATAGCCGCCAGTCCTGCTTTTGCAATCTGAGCGTCTTCGTTGGACTTCACGCCGCTCACGCCCACTGCGCCTAAGCAATGGCCGTCTTTCATGATGGGAACACCGCCCTCGAGCATTCCGTCTAAAGTAGGTGCGCTTAAAAATGAAGCCCGTCCGCCATTGATCATGTCTTCGTAAACCTTGCTCTCGCGCCGACCCATAGCCGAAGTACGCGCTTTGGCCGGGGCGATCAACGCTGAAATAGGAGCTGCGCCATCTAAGCGTTGAAACCAAAGCATATTGCCGCCGTCATCGACGATGGCAATACTCACGGCCCAGCCGTGTTTAATGGCTTCGGCCTCCGCCGCAGCGGCAATGGATTTGATATCGGCGAGCTCGAGAATGGTTTTGTTTTTCATACAAATGGGGCAGTAAGGGTTAAAAGATGTGAGCATACCTGCTCAACATGGCTTGGTTTACCTTTAATTACGAACAACACCCCTGAAAATAATCGGGGCAATGCGATGTTCTCGCTTGGTATTTCCCTTGAAACTGCCTAAAATTACCCCACCTACTTCCTAGGTTTTCAAGGAGTTTGACTATGACCGATAACGTAAACACACTAGACCAAGGCATTGGCTACGGAATTTCCGCTGAAGAACGCAACAAAGTGTTGCGCAATACCTACCTGCTCTTAGCTTTGACGATGGTACCTACCGTTCTAGGCGCTTGGATGGGTGTGGCTACCGGAATTGGACAAATTTTCAGCGGCGGCTTAGGCATGGTGCTGTTTTTGGCAATGGCATTCGGCTTTATTTACGCCATTGAAAAAACCAAGAATTCTGCTGCTGGCGTTCCTGTGCTACTTGGCTTTACCTTCTTCATGGGCCTGATGCTCTCGCGCATGATCGGCGCCATCCTCGGGTTTAAAAACGGACCTGACCTGATCATGACCGCTTTCGCCGGAACAGCCGGCGTGTTTTTTGTGATGGCAAGCTTGGCAACTGTGATCAAGCGCGACCTCTCAGGCATGGGTAAATGGCTGTTTGTGGGAACCGTCGTTCTAATGGTCGGCGGGATCATCAATGTGTTTGTGGGCTCAAGCGCCGGCATGATGGCCCTCTCTATGGCAGCCATCGGTATTTTCAGCGCCTACATGCTCTACGACATCAAGCAAATTTTGGATGGCGGTGAAACCAACTACATCTCTGCCACTTTGGCCCTTTACTTGGATATCATCAATGTCTTTCAAAGCCTTTTGGCTCTGTTAGGCATCTTTGGTGGCGAGAAAGACTGATATAAAAATACTGGGCTGCCTTCTTTTTGCTTTGGGCTCTTTCACAGTCCAAGCAGAAGAAGTCAGTGTGGCGGTAGCGGCCAATTTCGCTGCGCCCATGCAAAAAATTGCCGTCCTGTTTGCCCAAGAAACGGGCCACAAGGCTACCTTGTCCATGGGGTCCACGGGTAAGTTTTACGCCCAAATCAAAAACGGCGCTCCCTTTCACGTTTTGCTTTCAGGGGACGAAGAAACACCGCTTCGACTTGAAAAAGAAAACGCAATAGCCCCCCAAACTCGCTTCACCTACGCCGTTGGAAAACTGGTTGTATGGAGCAAGAAATCCGGTTTCGTAGATGCGCAAGGCGACGTACTGCGCAATGGCAACTTTTCCCATCTCGCCTTAGCAGACCCCAAATTAGCGCCGTATGGGGCAGCAGCGATTGAGACTCTCCAAGCCCTGGGCTTATTCACCAGGCTACAGCCCCGATTGGTTCAAGGCGAAAGCATTGGCCAAACTTACCAATTTGTCGCATCAGGCAACGCGCAATTGGGTTTTGTGGCTTTGTCACAAGTGATGTCTAACGACCGCATCACCGAAGGCTCCGCCTGGCTGGTTCCGCCGAATTTGTACCAAGCGCTCAGACAAGACGCGGTCATCTTGAAAAATGGCAAAGACAACAAGGCCGCCACGGCTCTTATGGCTTACTTAAAAACTGAAAAAGCGCGTGCCGTGATTCGGTCTTTTGGTTACGGGCTCTAACAGCAGTATGGTTTTAAGTTCTGATGATCTCAGCGCCGTTTGGTTGACCTTGCAACTTGCCAGCCTGACGACGGTTTTGCTCTTGGTTTTGGCAACGCCGATGGCGTGGTGGTTGGCCCGAACCACATCGCCTTGGCGCACTCCGATTAACGCCATCGTCGCCCTGCCCTTGGTGCTTCCACCAACCGTCTTGGGGTTTTATCTTTTGGTGGCTTTGGGTCCCAACGGGCCTGGAGGCCAACTCACCCAATGGCTCGGCTGGGGAAGTTTGCCTTTTACATTTGGCGGGCTGCTTTTAGGGTCATTGATTTATTCGCTGCCTTTTGCGGTTCAACCCTTGCAATACGCCTTCGAAAATATGGGAACGCGACCCATGGAAGTCGCCGCCACCCTTCGCGCCCGTCCTATCGATGCGTTTTTTAGCGTCGCACTCCCCTTGGCACGGCCCGGTTTTGTGACCGCGGCTATTTTGACGTTTGCTCATACCGTCGGTGAGTTTGGTG
>JBAXOC010000085.1:0-6294 GCA_037133455.1 Comamonadaceae bacterium
TTTGGCTGAATTTACGCAGCATCTGGCGCGTTTGCCACTGATGTTTGAACCCGGTACCGTTTGGGAATACAGCCGCGCTACCGATCTTTTAGGCGCGTTAGTGGAGGCAGTTAGCGGGCAGACCTTAGGTGTGTTTTTGCAAGAGAATATTTTGGGTCCCTTGGGGATGGTCGATACCGCCTTTAGTGTCCCCATTGAAAAGCAGCATCGCTTGGTAGAGCCTTTTGAAAACGATCCAGAAGGCAAGCCGCCGGTGCCCTTGTTTGATATGCGGGTGGTTCCAAAGATGGAGTCTGGCGGGGCCGGCTTGGTGTCCACCACGAACGATTACGCTCGGTTTTTACAGTGCTTGCTTAATGGGGGGGAATTGTTCGAGCAGCGTATTTTGAGCCCCCACACTGTGCGGCTTATGGCCTCTGACCACTTGGGCGCAATTGGCCAACACCCTAGCCAGCGCTTGGGGTTCATGCTCAACCCCGGAACCGGCTTTGGCTTGGGCTTTCAGGTGCGCATGGCGCCTGGAATGGATAGCTTGCCCGGTTCGGTGGGCCTGTATTCATGGGGCGGCAGCGCGGGCACCACGTTTTGGGTAGACCCCGCCCAAGAGTTTTTTGCCATCCTTATGACCCAAGCCCCCAACCAGCGGGACTACTACCGCCCTAGGTTTCGAAACTTGGTTTACGCGGCGTTGGTAGATTAAGTCGCCCAGCAATTTAGAACCTCAAGGAGCATCCGCATGAAAGCAATTTGGAAAGACACCGTGATCGCAGAGAGCGACGCCACCGTGATGGTCGAAGGCAACCACTATTTTCCCGAGGCTTCTGTGAACCGCCAGTACATCAGCTTTAGCAACCATAAATCCAGTTGCGCCTGGAAAGGGCAGGCGAGTTACTACTCGCTCACTGTCAATGGTGATGTCAACCCAGACGCTGCCTGGTACTACGCAGACCCCAAAGAGGCGGCCGCCAACATCAAAGGCTATGTAGCGTTTTGGAAGGGTGTGCAGGTCAGTTGACGCGCACACCATGCGCGTGCTTTGGGAAACCTAAGCTAACCTAAGCCACTTCAAGCACCAGCTTACCGAAGTTTTCGCCATTAAACAGCTTCAATAGTGTTTGGGGAAAATGGTCCAAGCCGCGGACGACGTCTTCTTTGCTTTTCATCTGGCCGCTCTGCAAATAGCCCGCCATTTCTGCAACCGCCAAGTGGTAACGTGAAGCATAGTCAAACACCACGATGCCCTCCATGCGAGCGCGGTTGACGAGCAAGCTCAAATAGTTTTTAGGTCCTTGAACGGCGGTGGTGGCGTTGTATTGGCTGATCGCGCCACAAATCACAATACGAGCTTTGCGGTTGATACGGGTTAAAACGGTATCCAAAATATCACCGCCTACGTTGTCAAAATAAATGTCAACGCCTTTGGGACAGTGGGCTTTCAGACCGTCTTTGACAGCGCTCGGTCCTGCTTTGTAGTCAATACACGCATCAAAGCCAAGTTCTTTGACCACCCAGTCACACTTCGCTTGGCCCCCAGCAATTCCAACCACCCGACAGCCCTTGATTTTTGCCATCTGCCCCACGGTTTGGCCCACCGCGCCAGCGGCTCCAGAGACAACTAGGGTTTCGCCCGCTTGGGGCTGCCCTACATCCATCAAGCCAAAGTAGCCCGTCATTCCCGGCATGCCCAAGACGTTTAGCCATTGTGTGAGCGTTCCCACGCGAAGGTCAATTTTTACCAAACCACTGTGTTTGAATTCTGTCTCAGCGAGCGTGAGGTATTCCTGCACGCCAAAGCCCGCACTCACAAAGTCACCGACTGCAAAGTTTTTATTTTTTGAGGCAAGCACCTGGCCCACTCCGCCGGCTCGCATCACCTCGCCAATACCAACCGGAGGGATATAGCTTTTGCCATCGTTCATCCAACCGCGCATCGCAGGATCTAAGGAGATGGCCAAGGTTTTTAAAACGACGCCGCCTTCTAAAGGCTCTTGAACGGCTTCTGAAGTTCGGCTCCAGTTGGCCTCAGTCGGCAAACCCACTGGCCGCGCAGCCAAGCGAATTTGGTGGTTCACTAAAGAGGATAAAGAATTAGTAGAGGGCGATGACATGAGGAACTTTCGAAATGAATGGTTATCAATTTTTAATCCTATCGTGGGTAAAGAGAACCATGCGTTGCCTAAGTGACACGGGCGAGCCGATAATTGCAACTCTGAGACGACCCACACCTTGAGCTTTATCCCATGATTTTTTCTCCTCCGCCTGTTTTGACTGACGCCCCAACGCTCGCTCCTATGATGAAAAAGCAAGGGTATGCCGTCTTAAACTCCAGTGAGGTTTTGGCACTAACCCACATCGCCACGGCGGCATTGAGTGAATGGACTCCCTTGTGGAACGATTTGCCAGCGGATGCGTATCTGCGCGATGGCGGACGCTACAGAAGGCGTCGTCACTCTTGTTTTGTGATCTCCGGGGATGAACTGAGCCAAGCCCCTCACCGACCCCACTGGCAACCTGTTGAATATAACGCTTTGCATGGCGGAATGCAGCGTCACTTTGAACCCATGGAAAGCGCCATGGTTCAAAGCCAAGCATGGGAGCAACTTCTCACTTGGTTAGGACGCGTGTGTTCAGACTTAAAGGGCGAGAAAACCTGGTACGCGGAAGCCCACCAATTTCGTATCGACACCACCGACGGTATCGGCCGCCCCACCCCAGAAGGAGCGCACCGCGATGGCGTTGATTTGGTCGCCGTCTTTATGGTGGATCGCCAAGGCGTGAAAGGCGGCGAGACCCGTGTATTTGAGGCGGCAGGGCCGCATGGGCAGCGCTTTACGCTATCTCAGCCCTGGTCGGTTTTATTGTTAGACGACGCGCGCGTGATTCATGAGTCCACCCCCATTCAGCCCATCACTGAAGGGGGGCACCGTGACACCTTGGTGGTGACGCTACGCGCAGGTGGATTTCAAGAACGCTGACGCTCAAAAATAGCGGCAATCCCTTGGCCGCCACCAATACACATGGTGACCAAGGCGTAGCGGCCGTTGATGCGTTCAAGTTCATACAAAGCTTTGACGGTAATTAACGCGCCAGTGGCTCCAATCGGATGGCCCAGTGAAATTCCAGACCCATTGGGGTTGACCTTTGCGGGGTCTAAACCCAGGTCGCGCGTTACAGCGCAGGCCTGCGCAGCAAAAGCTTCGTTGGCTTCAATAACATCTAGATCGTTGACCGTGAGACCGGCTTTTTGTAACGCCAGTTTGGTCGCGGGTACAGGACCAATGCCCATGTATTTCGGGTCAACGCCCGCATGCGCATAGGCCACGAGTCGGGCCAAAGGCTTAAGACCCCGGGCTTTGGCAGTGCTTGCTTCCATCAAGACCACCGCCGCAGCGGCATCATTGATGCCCGAAGCGTTCCCAGCCGTCACGGTGCCGTTTTCTTTGATGAAAACGGGTTTGAGCTTGGCCATGTCAGCCCCTGTGCAATTGGGACGGAAATGCTCGTCGGTTTGGTAAGCAACATCACCTTTTTTGCTTTTAAGGATGACGGGTGTAATTTGGCTGGTGAAGTAACCCGCCTCGGTCGCGCGTTGGGCGCGGTTGTGACTTTCAACGGCCAAGGCATCTTGGTCTTCCCGGGTGATTCCCCATTTGGCGGCGATGTTTTCTGCGGTCACGCCCATATGGATATTTTGAAATGGGTCATGCAAAGCGCCAATGACCATGTCCACCATTTTGGTGTCCCCCATGCGGGCGCCCCAGCGCATGTTGAGCGAGGCAAACGGACCCCGACTCATATTTTCTGCGCCTCCGCCAATGGCTACATCTGCGTCGCCAAGCAAAATACTTTGGCTGGCATTGACGATCGCTTGGAGGCCGGAGCCGCACAAGCGGTTAACGTTAAAAGCCGGAGTGCCTTCGCCGCATCCGCCGTTGATTGCTGCAACCCGCGACAAATACATATCTTTGGGTTCGGTATTGACCACATGGCCAAAGACAACGTGGCCCACGTCTTTGCCGTCGACTTTGGCGCGGGACAAGGATTCGCGAACCACTTGAGCCGCTAAATCGGTTGGGGCAATATCTTTAAGGCTACCGCCAAAGGTTCCAATCGCGGTTCGCACGGCACTGACAACAACAACTTCACGGGACATGGTCAAACTCCTAGACGGGTAATAAACCTAGAGTTTGCTACCCAAAGGATGCACGGGCCTTACAGATTGATTTTTTATAGCCTTATCCCCGAACGTCCGCAACCGCTTGGCTGCCAAAATCAGCCCGTTCTAAATAGGCCAATACCCGCTGGGCCGCATCTTCTGGGCTGGTAAGCTGTCCTTGGGCGTGCAAGCCCGCAAAGTTACCTTGGTCGGGAAAGGCGCGGGGGTCCGCGCTTCTGAGATCGATTTGCATATTCGTATCAATCACGCCGGGGGCTAATGAGCAGACTTTGGCTCCGTAGGAGCGCAAAGCCTCTTCTAAGGCCAGGCATCGTGTGAAATGGTCCATGCCCGCTTTGGCAGCGCAGTACGCAGCAGAAGACGCCATCGGCCTGCGGCCTAAGCCCGAGGAAATGTTGAGTACCTTGCGCTGGGCCGTCAAATGTTGGGTGGCGTTCAAAAACGCAGCGCACAGTTGCATTGGCGCCTCTAGCCCGACGCGTAAGGCGTAGGCAAGTTGTACAGGGTCGTTATCTTGGGTCGGGGCAAGTGGTCCAATGACGCCCGCGTTGTTGATCAGAGTGGCATTTTTTAGCGCGCTTGAATCAAGTGCAGACAGCCACGTACTTAAACGCGCCGCTACCGCAGCCCCTTCGCTTAAATCGGCGCTCCATTGCTCTAACAAAACGCCGTGTTTCTCAGCTTCTTGGGCCAGGCGGTCGTCAGTGTTGCGGGAAATACAGAGCAGCCGTACGTTGGGCTGTAAGAGTTGGTGAGCCATGGCTTGGCCCATGCCTTTGGATGCGCCCGTCAAAATAATCAGTGTGTGATGCATATGGCCCTTAGTGTGCGATGTTATTTTGACATTCTGTTGGATCCGTCACAATCAGAGCATGGCTATTAAATCAACCATCTTCAAAGTGAATCTGCAAATTGCAGATATCGACAATAGCTATTACGCTGACCACGCCCTGACTTTAGCCCGTCACCCTAGCGAGACTGACGAGCGCATGATGGTGCGATTGGTCGCTTTGGCTTTGCATGCCCACACACTCCAATCGGTTTGCCATGGTGATGGAACCTTGGCTTTTGGTGCGGGTTTATCGGACCCCGACGAACCCGATGTGTGGCTGAGAGACTTTACGGGCCGAACGCGGCTTTGGATCGAGGTCGGTCAACCCGAAGACAAGCCCTTGATCAAAGCATGCGGCAAGTCCGATGCGGTGGTTTTGTATTGTTTTAACCACGCTGCGGAGGTGTGGTGGAAAACGATGGAAAACAAACTCAGCCGCCCTCAAAATTTACGCGTTTACCGAATTCCTACCGAAGCTTCCCAGTCGCTCATCGGTTTGGCACAACGCAGCATGCAATTACAAGCGACGGTACAAGAAGGCGTTTTGACCTTAGGCGATGCGAATTCGACAGTTGAGATTGAGCCAGTCAAGTGGAAGTGAATGGGGCAGGCGGCGTCATTTAAATCTGCGCCCCCTCCACCAAGAAGCGCACCCGCCGAACACCATTCCACTCATCCGCATCTAAGCGAAAGGCCAACGTTACCTTCGCTGGTAAGGGTTCGGTATGGCTGAACCAAATGGCATCAATGGGCTGGCCTTGGTGTTTAAGTTTGAGGGCCAAGTGCTTTTCACCCACCAAGCGCTGAGAAATAATTTCAACCTCTTCGCTAAACGTAGGTGCGGCGAAGCCTTGCCCCCAAACCTCGTGGTGCAGGGTGTCCACCAAATCGACCCGGCGGTATTCGGGTGCGAGCGGCCCGTCGGTGGCAAGTTGACGCTGCAAGGTGGCAGCATCCAGCCATTCGTGTGCGACTTCGCTCAGCGCGTTTTCAAAGGTATCGAAATGTTCTTCTGCAACGGTGCAGCCTGCCGCCATCGCATGGCCGCCAAAGCGCAGCAACACGCCCGGATACCGTTTGGCGACCAAGTCCAAGGCGTCGCGCAAATGAAAACCTTGAATGGAGCGCCCTGATCCTTTGAGCTCATGCTCTTTGCCAGGCGCTTGGCTGGCCGCAAAAACGAAGGCAGGGCGGTGCAGTTTGTCTTTGATACGCGACGCCACGATGCCCACCACGCCTTCATGAAAATCGGGGTCAAAGACGCAGATAGCGGGTGGCGGCTCGT
>JBAXOC010000086.1:0-6227 GCA_037133455.1 Comamonadaceae bacterium
GCCGCCTCCCACATCACGCCGGTGCTGGTGGATTTTTGGGCGCCCTGGTGCGGCCCTTGCAAAGTCTTGGGGCCGCTCTTAGAAAAGGTAGAGGAGGATTACGCCGGTCGCTTCAAGCTCGTCAAAATTGATTCCGACCAAGAGCAACAACTCTCCAAAGCCTTTGGTATTCGCAGTATCCCCACCTGCGTCTTGATGGTCAATGGCAAACCTGCGGACGGCTTTATGGGCGCGGTTCCCGAAGGGCAAGTCAAATCCTTTTTAGACAAACACCTGCCAAACGCCGACGGCCTGAGCCCCCAAGAAGAAGCCCTTGATGCCCAAGCCCTGCTCGCCGCAGGTGACCCACAGGCTGCGCTCAATAAGCTACTGGAAACTCTGACGATTGACCCCGGCAACGACGACGCACGCTACGACTACGTCAAACTCTTGATCGAAACCAACGCGCTTGATGATGCGACTGCTGCCTTAGCCCCCGCCTTGGCTGCGATTCCGCGCCAGCTGCGCTTTGAAGCGCTCGGGCAGTTTCTCAACGCGATTACCTTTGTCACCACGGACCCCCGCGGCCAATGGGGCGTTGACCAGTTCGACGCCCTGATTGCCGCTAACAAGCGCGACTTTGACGCCCGTTTAGGCAAAGCCCGCGTGTTGATGGTCAATGGCCAATGGACCGAATCGATGGACGAACTTTTAGAAATCATCATGCGCGACAAAGCTTGGGGCGACGCCGTGCCGCGCAAAACCTTTATCGCCATCTTGGAGCTTCTCAGCCCGCCTAAGCCCAAAGCCGGCGCCCAAGACCCCAACAAAACGGCCGGCGGAATCGAGATCGCCGGCAAAGTCGTCGCTGAAACCGACCCCCAAGCGTTGCTCATTGCAGCTTACCGGCGCAAGTTGAGCATGGTGTTGAACTAATAAGACAACCCTTATTCGGACAAACACCCATAGATTAAGCAAAGAAATCGCCGTATTATGTTGAGCACTTATGTTGGCATTATTTGAAAAATCGGGTAACGAGAAGTTGATGAAGCAAGTTCTCACTTCTTTGTTTGATGCAGTCTCAGAAAGTCGTGAGATTCGGCATTACTTTCTCAACGTGCGGCTAGAGCGGCTGATTAAAGACCAGATGCTTTACAGCCCCTACATCTTGCACCGCCCTGACCGTTACGACGCTGGCGATGTATCGCAAACGGCGACCACTGACATTCAGATTCGAATGCGGCTGTTTGATGAAATCGTTTTCAACTTGCGCCGCATTTTGAAAGAAGCCAACTTTCCAGAAGATGATATTCCGCGCTTGTCTGCCGACATGATGGAGATCATCGAGGAAACCCGCTGCCAAGCCAATGACACCGTGATTGCTGTTTGGAAACCGTTGGATTTGGTGGGTGAGGCTTTGGCGAATTATCTGCGCCGACAACGTGTGGACACACGCTTAGAGCCCAATGGCGATTTGTATGCTTTCACGGGTGTAACGTATCCGTTTTGGATTCGGCAAAACCCTGAGAAATTAACGATTACTATTTTTATCCAAGCCTACGCCAAAGAACGCGTTACGCTAGAAACGGTGCAAGCGATTGCAGACAAAGCCAACAAAACACCGATGTCCTTCACCGTACAAGCCCGCGAAGGTACCTCGGTTCCTATCTTTGGCGCCCAACTCGTTTTCCCTTACCAGCTAGGGGTTCCCATTCGATTGTTCATGCGCTCGATTCGACAGGTGGGTATCGATTTTGAAAAAGCACTGCTGCAAGACACAGATCAACGACTGCGTAACGTCGTGAAGTAAAGCCCTATTGAGGCTCAAGTCAATCGTTGCAAAGCCTCTTGGTACTTTGCCGCCGTTTTTTGAATCACAGCATCGGGAACGCGGGGTGCAGGTGGTGTTTTGCTCCAGGGCTTGCCGTCTACCATCGCGCCTTCTAACCAATCCCGAACAAACTGTTTGTCATAGCTAGGTGGGTTGGTGCCTTCTTGGTAACTTTCTTGGGGCCAAAAGCGCGATGAGTCAGGGGTGAGCACTTCGTCCATCAGCGTCAAGGTGCCCTGCGCGTCCAAGCCAAATTCAAATTTCGTATCCGCAATGATGATGCCTTTGGTTAAGGCGAAATCGGCGGCGGCTTGGTAGAGTTGGATGCTGATGTCGCGGATGCGGGTTGCCAAGTCCAAGCCGATCATGTCAACGGTTTGCTCGAAAGTGATGTTTTCGTCATGGTCACCCACGGCGGCTTTGGCAGCCGGGGTGTAAATCGGTGCTGGCAACTTCGAGGCGTTTTTTAACCCCGCTGGCAAAGCCACACCGCACACCGCGCCATTGTCTTGGTACTCCTTCCAACCGCTGCCCGCCAAGTAACCCCGAACCACCGCTTCAACGGGCAGGGGCTTGAGGCGTTTAACCAACATCGAGCGCCCCGTAATTTGGGCAACTTCCTCAGGCGTTACCGCGCTTTCAGGGGCATCGCCCGTAAGGTGAATAGGGCAAATATTGAGCCCGTTCGGGCCCAATTTTTCAAACCAAAATAGGGCCATTTGCGTCAGCAACACGCCTTTGCCTGGGATGGGTTCGCCCATGATCACGTCAAAGGCGCTCAGGCGGTCGCTCGCAACCATCAAAATTCGGTCATCCCCCACCGCGTAGTTGTCTCTGACCTTGCCGCGAGCGAGCAAGGTGAGGGATTTAAGGGTGGATGTGTGGAGGGCGCTGGTTGGGGTCATAGCCCCAATTTTAAGGGCGGCTAGAAGTTGGCGAGAAGACGGCTAGAGAACGGCTTGCGCTAATTCGCCACGGCCATAACGCGCGGCTACCACGCTCAAGCTATCGCCCTTGATTTTTGCCGCTTGGCCTTCACAGCCAAACTCGATGTAGCGGGTTTTGCAGAGGAGTTTGGCGGCTTCGCGAGCGGGCTTGAGCCATTCACGGGCATCAAACTTTTCTGGGTTTTCGATTAAAAACTTGCGCACTGCAGCCGTCATCGCCATGCGAATGTCGGTATCGATGTTGATTTTTCTTACGCCAAATTGGATGGCCTTTTGAATTTCTTCAACCGGCACGCCATAGGTTTGCTTCATCTTGCCGCCAAAGGCATTGATAGTCGCCAACAGGTCTTGCGGCACGCTGCTCGAGCCATGCATCACCAAATGCGTATTGGGCAAGCGGCGGTTGATTTCTTTGATGCGGTCAATCGCCAAAATATCGCCCGTGGGTTTACGGGTGAATTTGTAAGCGCCGTGGCTGGTGCCGATAGCAATGGCCAAGGCATCCAACTGGGTGCGCTTGACAAAGTCTGCGGCCTGCTCCGGGTCGGTCAGCAACTGCTCGCGGGTCATGACAGCGTCGGTTCCGTGGCCGTCTTCTTTGTCGCCCTGCATGGTTTCTAAAGAACCCAAGCAGCCCAACTCTCCCTCAACCGTGACGCCCAGCGCGTGGGCCATGTCCACCACTTTACGCGTGACTTCGATGTTGTATTCGTAGCTGGCAATCGTTTTGCCGTCGGCCTCTAAGCTGCCATCCATCATCACCGAGCTAAAGCCCAGCTTGATCGCGCCTTCGCAAACGGCAGGGCTTTGGCCGTGGTCTTGGTGCATTACGACGGGAATATGCGGATAACTTTCCACCGCGGCTTGTATGAGGTGCTTTAAAAAGCCTTCGCCTGCGTATTTGCGGGCGCCCGCGCTGGCTTGCATGATGACCGGAGCACCGACTTCGTGGGCCGCCTCCATGATGGCCTGTACTTGCTCTAGGTTGTTGACGTTAAAGGCTGGGATGCCGTAGCCGTGGGTGGCTGCGTGATCCAGCAACTCGCGCATTGAAACGAGGGCCATTTTCTAATCTCCGGGGAAGTTGGTAACCGCTTGGTAACTATTTACCGATGGCACGATTTTACCCACCAAGCCGGATCAATCTGCCTGGCAAATTTTCAGCATATTGGTGCCCCCGGGAGCGCCCATGGGCTCGCCGCAGGTAATCGCATAGACATCGCCTTTTTGCACAATGCCACGGTCTTTGAGGTGTTGCTCCGCGTCGCGCAGCGCGGTGTCGCGGTCTGCGCTGGTGCTCATCAAGAGCGGGCGCACGTTGCGGTACAGCGTCATCTTGCGCTGGGTCTCCATCTTGGGGGTCAGTGCGTAGATCGGAACTTGGCTCAAATGGCGGCTCATCCATAAAGCGGTAGAGCCGCTATCGGTCATCGCCACAATCGCTTTGGCGCCCAAGTGATAAGCGGTAAACAAGGCGCCCATGGCAATACTTTGGTCAATGCGCGTGAAGGTTTTACCGATGAAATCTGCGTCAAGCTTGGAGTCGTCTCCCTCTTCAGCAGCCAAGCAAATTTGTGCCATCTCTTTGATCGTCTCCAACGGGTACTTGCCGGCAGCCGTTTCAGCTGAGAGCATGACCGCGTCGGTTCCATCGAGCACGGCGTTGGCTACGTCACTCACTTCGGCGCGGGTGGGCACCGGATTGGTAATCATCGATTCCATCATCTGCGTTGCCGTGATAACCACCTTGTCGTACTCGCGAGCGAGTTTGATCATGCGTTTTTGCAAACCGGGTACCGCCGCGTTCCCAACTTCAACGGCCAAGTCGCCACGCGCAACCATGATGCCGTCACTGGCCAGCAAAATTTCGAGAAGTTTGGGGATCGCCTCAGCCCGTTCAATTTTGGCAATCAAGCCGGGCTTGTGGTTGTACTGCGCCGCAGCCACATTACAAAGCTGGCGAGCCATTTCCATATCGGTCGCGTTTTTAGGGAAACTCACCGCCACGTAATCCGCCTGAAAACTCATTGCAGTTCGAATGTCGTCCATGTCTTTGGCGGTTAAAGCGGGGGCAGTGAGGCCGCCGCCTTGCTTGTTGATGCCTTTGTTATTGGATAACTCGCCGCCGAGTTTGACGGTGGTGTGCACCTGATGGCCTTTGACGGCATCGACCATGATGACGATCAAACCATCGTTGAGCAACAACACGTCACCGGCCTTGACTTCATTGGGCAGGGCCTTGTAGTCCAAGCCCACGGCATGGATATCACCCAACTCTACGCGAGCGGCGTCAAGAATAAATTTTTGGCCATGCTCTAAGAAAACCTTGCCTTCGGCAAACTTGCCCACCCGAATTTTGGGACCTTGAAGGTCGGCCATGATCGCCACTTCACGCCCAGCGCGCTTGGCTGCTTCGCGAACCAAAGTAGCGCGGTCGATATGGTCTTGTGCCTTGCCATGGCTAAAGTTCAAGCGCACCACGTTGACGCCCGCGCGGATCATTTCCTCCAATAAGGCGGGGTCGCTGGAAGCAGGGCCCAAAGTGGCAACGATTTTGGTAGCGCGTTGGGACATTAAAAAGTCTCCTGATTCTTGGTATGGATAAGCCAAGCCATTCTCACACGGAACCCCTTGCTCAGACCACGTTGGAGTTACAGAGCCGCCTCAAGTTGCACCCCGGCCTCGATCACGCCGCCGCCCAAACACACCTCGCCATCGTATAAAACGGCAGACTGCCCTGGTGTAACCGCCCACTGCGGGTCAGGGAAATTCAATGTGAAGCCCGCTGTGCTTTCGTTATGCAACTGGGTGGTCGCATCCTCTTGGCGGTAGCGGGTTTTGGCGCTCAGAGTGGCGCTGGCTTGGGGAGATATTCCGGCAACCCAACTTGCATCAAGGGCGCTGAGCGCACGTGAAAGCAACCACGGGTGGTCATGGCCCTGTACCACCCACAAGGTATTGGTTTGCAAGTCTTTTCGGGCCACAAACCACGGCGTATGTTCCCCGCCGCCCTTTTGCGCCCCTTTGGCTTTGAGCCCACCAATCCCTAAACCTTGGCGCTGCCCCAGGGTATAAAAAGACAGGCCCACATGCTCGCCGATCGTTTGGCCTTTGGGGTTTTTTATAGGGCCGGGCTCCATCGCGATATAGCGGTTTAAGAATTCCCGAAACGGCCGCTCGCCGATAAAACAAATCCCCGTAGAGTCTTTCTTTTTGGCGTTGGGCAAGCCAATCTCATCGGCAATGCGGCGCACTTCAGTCTTGTGCAATTCGCCCACTGGAAACCAGGTGTGTGAGAGTTGCGCTTGGTTTAAGCGGTGTAAAAAATAACTTTGGTCTTTAGACGCATCGAGCCCCTTCAACAACTCAAAGCGATCGGTTGACTCGTTATGGCGCACACGGGCGTAGTGTCCAGTAGCAATTTTTTCGGCGCCCAAGCGCATTGCGTGGTCTAAAAATGCTTTGAATTT